>NZ_JBFTMK010000201.1:0-13880 GCF_056396965.1 Pseudomonas sp. 05N434 | reverse complement strand
GCGGATACCAGTGATACCCGGCGAACAACTCGTCCGCGCCCTGGCCGCTCTGCACCACTTTGCAATGCTTGGCCACTTCCCGGGACAGCAGGTAGAAGGCAATGCAGTCATGGCTGACCATCGGCTCGCTCATGGCGCGGAACGCTGCCGGCWGTTGCTCGATGATCTCTTGTTCGTCGATACGCAGTTGATGGTGCCGGGTGCCGTAGTGTTTGGCGATCAAGTCCGAATACTGAAATTCATCACCGCGCTCGCCACCGGCATCCTGGAAACCGATGGAAAAGGTCGACAAGTCTTCTACCCCGACTTCGCGCAACAGCCCGACCAACAGACTCGAATCGACGCCACCGGACAGCAGCACACCGACATCCACCGCCGCCCGTTGACGGATCGCCACCGCTTCACGGGTGCTGTCGAGCACGCGATCGCGCCAGTCTTCGAGGGTCAGATTCAGTTCGTCGGCATGTGGGCCGTAGGGCAGGGTCCACCAGGTTTTCTGCTCGGTGGTGCCGTCGGCTTCGATACGCATCCAGCTGGCCGGGGGCAGTTTTTCGATGCCCGCCAGCAAGGTGCGAGGGGCCGGGACCACCGCGTGGAAGTTCAGGTAATGATTGAGCGCCACCGGATCGAGGATCGGGTTGATGTCGCCGCCCTTGAGCAATGCCGGCAATGCCGAGGCAAAGCGCAGGCGCTGACCAGTACGCGACAGATACAGCGGCTTCACACCGAGACGGTCGCGGGCGATGAACAGACGCTGGGCGTCACGTTCCCAAATGGCGAAGGCGAACATGCCGTTGAGCTTGGGCAACAGCGCTTCACCCCAGGCGTGATAGCCCTTGAGCAGCACTTCGGTGTCGCCACCGGAGTAGAAGGCATAACCGAGGCTTTCCAGCTCGGTGCGCAGTTCCGGGAAGTTGTAGATAGCGCCGTTGAAGGCCAGGGACAGGCCCAGTTGGTTATCGATCATCGGCTGCGCCGAGCCGTCCGACAGGTCCATGATTTTCAGGCGCCGATGGCCCAGGGCAATCGGGCCTTGGCTGTGGAAACCCCACGCATCAGGGCCGCGAGGGGCCAGGTGATGGGTGATTCGTTCAATGGCTGCGAGGTCCGCAGGTTGATGGTCGAAACGTAATTCTCCAGCTAATCCGCACATAAGTCCTTACCGGTTTTTCCGTTGGGGAGGGTCAATCGATACCCGCCAAAAACGGCGGGTACCCGGAAACTGACCCGGCTGAATCCCTGGAGTTTTAGACCGATAAGTTATAAGTCGGTGTATCAGACTTTTCCGCGGATCAACTGGCGCAAGGCAAAACGGTTGGGATGGCAGGCCTCGGCCACGGCTTTGGGCAAGGGCAAAGGCTCGTTCTCAAGCCATGCCGCCAACAGTTCGCCGGACAATGGCGCGGTGATCAAACCGCGAGAACCATGACCGCTGTTGACGTAAAACCCATCAAGCCACGGGCAGGGCACATCGGGCACTTGCCGGGCATCTTTGCTCAGCGCGGCATAGGCATTGGCGAAGCTGKTCTGATCGGCCAACGGTCCGACGATCGGCAGGTAATCGGGACTGGTGCAGCGGAACGCCGCGCGCCCTTCAAGCTGCTGCGGGTCCAGGTCTTGAACATGCAGGCGGGTGACCAGGTCGGTGGAGATTTCTTCGAGCAACGCCAGGTTGCCGAGGTGCTCGGCGACAGTCGGGGTCAGATCGTCACTCTTGAAATCGAAGCTGGCGCCAAGCGTGTGTTCGCCCAGACGTGCCGGTGCCACATAGCCTTCGGCGCAGACGACGGTCGCCAGGCTCTGGCTTTCAGGGGTTTGCGCCAGTCGGGTGATCTGGCCGCGAATGCGTTTGAGGGGCAGCTCGGCGCTCTGGGGGAAGCGTTTGATCTCGGCGGCACCGGCGAGAATCACCACGGGCGCGCTGGCCAGCAGTGTCTCGCCGTCCCAGGCCTGCCATTGATCCTCCACCTTGCGCAGTTCCAGCACCTCGCGATGGGGCAGCCACTGAATGTTCGTTGAAGACGCCTGCCACTGGCACAACGCAGGAGGATGAACCCAGCCGCCTTCGGGGAAGAACAGGCCGCCGTGCTCCAGTTCGATACCGGCCCGGGCCTGTGCTTGCGGTTGATCGAGCAGGTGTACCAGGCCTGGCGGAAAGGCCGTGGCCAATTGCGCCTGACGTTCGGCTTCCTTGGCATTGAAGGCCAGTTGCAAGACCCCGCAATCGTCCCAGTCGACGCCGCGCTGCAACTGTTCCAGCAGGCGCCGGGTGTAACCAAAACCGCTGACGATCAATTGCGACAGCGCGGTGCCGTGGGCCGAAAGCTTGAGGTACAGCACGCCCTGAGGGTTGCCCGAGGCTTCCTGCGCCAGTGCTTCGTGGCGCTCCAACAGGCTCACTTGCCAACCCCTTGCGGCAAGACTGGCGGCGCTGGCGCAACCGGCCAGCCCGGCACCGATCACCAGGGCGTGGCGCTCGCCGGTCGGCGGGGTTGGGCGAGCGAACCAGGGTTTAGTCGCGGCAGGTGGTGCGGTCTCTTCAGGCCAGCCAAGAAAGGTGCCCCGCAGGATCTCCCACTTGTGACCGATGCCTGGCGTGCGTTTCATCTTGAAGCCCGCCGCATTCAGCAGTCGGCGCACCCAACCGGTGCTGGTGAAGGTGCTGATGGTCGAGCCGGGTGCCGCCAGACGGGCCAGTTCGGCAAACAGCTCGGCAGTCCACATGTCGGGGTTTTTCGCCGGGGCGAAACCGTCGAGGAACCAGGCGTCGATCTGCGCGTCCAGTTGTGGCAACTGCTCCAGTGCATCGCCAATCAGCAGGGTCAGGGTGACGCGGCCATTGCCCAGCACCAGGCGCTGGAAACCTTGATGAATCGCCACGTATTGCGCCAGCAATTGATCGGCGAACGGCTTGAGATCCGGCCATAACGCCAGGGCCCGTTGCAGATCGGCGGTGCTCAGCGGGTACTTTTCGACACTGACAAAATGCAGCCGCGCACCGGCCACTGCGTGCTGTTCGAACAACTGCCAGGCACAGAGAAAATTCAGTCCGGTGCCGAAACCTGTTTCGCCAATCACCAGACGCCCGCCCGCCGGCAATGCTGCGAAGCGGTCGCGCAAATCGTTTTGCTCCAGAAACACGTAACGGGTTTCTTCAAGGCCCGACTGGTCGGAAAAGTACACATCATCGAACACCCGCGAACGCGGGCGACCTTGGTCGTCCCAGTCGAGCTGGGCGTGGGGCAATACAGGTTTCATGGCAGGCTCGGCAACGGCAAGACCGCCATTCTAGCCGATCGCCACGGTGGTGCTTGATCCGTGGCAAGTGCCACATTCGGGGGGCAGGGAGAATCGTCGTTTTGTGGCGAGGGAGCTTGCTCCCGCTCGGGTGCGAAGCAGCCGCAAGTTGGTTGTCTATGTACCCCCGGAGTACAAGTTTTTTGGTATCGGGACGGCTTCGCCGTCCAGCGGGAGCAAGCTCCCTCGCCACAGGGTTCGTATCAGTCTCAAAGATGGATTTGTCCTGCGCATGAGACGTCAATCCGCTAGTCTTGCTCAATCCTGGAAGGAGCGTCTCCATGTTCGAATCCGCCGAAATCGGTCATGCCATTGACAAAGAAACCTATGAAGCCGAAGTGCCGGCCCTGCGTGAAGCCTTGCTCGAAGCGCAGTTCGAACTTCGGCAGCAACACCGTTTTCCAGTGATCATTTTGATCAACGGCATCGAAGGGGCCGGCAAGGGCGAGACGGTCAAGTTGCTCAACGAATGGATGGACCCGCGCCTGATCGAGGTCCGCACCTTCGACCAGCAAACCGACGAAGAGCTGGCTCGACCACCCGCCTGGCGCTATTGGCGGATGCTCCCGGCCAAGGGGCGCATGGGGATTTTCTTCGGTAACTGGTACAGCCAGATGCTGCAAGGGCGGGTTCATGGTTTGTTCAAGGATCCGCGACTCGATCAAGCCATCAACGGCGCCGAACGGCTGGAGAAGATGTTGTGCGACGAAGGCGCGCTGATCTTCAAGTTCTGGTTTCACCTCTCCAAGAAACAAATGAAAGCGCGGCTCAAGGCGCTGAACGACGATCCGCTGCACAGCTGGCGCATCAGCCCGCTGGACTGGCAACAATCCGCGACCTACGACAAGTTCGTGAAGTACGGCGAACGGGTGCTGCGCCGTACCAGCCGCGACTATGCGCCGTGGCATGTGATTGCCGGCCTGGATGCGCGTTATCGCAGCCTGGCGGTCGGCAAGATTCTGCTCGAGGGCCTGCAGAGCGCACTCAAGAGACCCAGGATTCACCCGCACAAAGTCAGTGCCGCGCCCTTGTCTCCCAGCGTCGATCACGTGAATCTGCTCGACAGCCTGGACCTGACCCTGAACCTGGACAAGGACGATTACGAAGAGCAACTGATTACCGAGCAGGCACGGTTTTCCGGGCTGATGCGCGACAAACGCATGCGTCGTCACGCGTTGATCGCGGTGTTCGAGGGCAACGACGCGGCAGGCAAGGGCGGGGCGATCCGTCGGGTGGCCGCGGCACTCGACCCACGTCAGTACAACATCGTGCCGATCRCCGCGCCTACCGAAGAAGAGCGGGCGCAGCCGTATCTCTGGCGGTTCTGGCGGCATATTCCGGCGCGGGGAAAATTCACTGTGTTCGATCGTTCCTGGTATGGCCGGGTGCTGGTGGAGCGCATCGAGGGTTTTTGCAGCGAGGCGGACTGGTTGCGTGCCTACAGCGAGATCAACGACTTCGAAGAGCAGCTCGACGATGCCGGGGTGATCGTGGTCAAGTTCTGGCTGACCATCGACAAACAGACTCAGATGGAGCGCTTCCAGGAGCGCGAAGAGATCCCCTTCAAGCGTTTCAAGATCACTGAAGACGACTGGCGTAACCGCGACAAGTGGGACGATTACCGCGCCGCGGTCGGCGATATGGTCGACCGCACCAGCACCGAGGTATCGCCCTGGACCCTGGTGGAAGCCAACGACAAGCGCTGGGCGCGGGTCAAGGTATTGCGCACCCTCAATGAGGCGCTGGAAACAGCATTCGAAAAGTCCGACAAACGGGAGAAGAAACTGCAAAAGCGCAAGCGCTGAGCCGATGGTTACGCATACGCGGGGTGAATGATTGTCGCGGTCAGTCATGAGTGGGACTTATGCTCGATCCAACTCCCGACTGACAACAACAATGAGGTGTATGCCATGCGTGAAGTGGTGATCGTCGACAGCGTGCGGACCGGCCTGGCCAAATCCTTTCGCGGCAAGTTCAACATGACCCGTCCCGATGACATGGCGGCCCACTGTGTCAACGCGCTGCTCACGCGCAATGACGTCGACCCGTCCAGCGTCGAGGATTGCATCGTCGGCGCCGGTTCCAACGAAGGTGCCCAGGGTTACAACATCGGTCGCAACGTCGCGGTGCTGTCGCACCTGGGCATCGGCACGGGTGGCATGACCCTTAACCGCTTCTGTTCGTCGGGCTTGCAGGCCATCGCGATTGCCGCCAATCAGATCGCTTCCGGTTGCAGCGACATCATCGTCGCCGGCGGTGTCGAGTCGATCAGCCTGACCATGAAAAGCGTCAATACCGACCACCTGATCAACCCGCTGCTGAAAGAGCAGGTGCCAGGTATCTATTTCCCCATGGGCCAGACGGCCGAGATCGTCGCGCGTCGTTACAGCGTCAGTCGTGAAGAGCAGGATCTGTACGCCCTGCAAAGCCAGCAACGTACCGCTCTGGCGCAGGCCGCCGGGTTGTTCAACGATGAAATCGTGCCGATGGCGGTGAAGTATCGCGTTGAAGACAAGGCCACCGGCCAGGTGCAGATCCTCGACGGCATTGTCGATCACGACGACTGCAACCGCCCCGACACCACCCTGCAAAGCCTGGCGGGATTGAAACCGGTGTTTGCCGAAGACGGCTCGGTAACGGCCGGCAACTCTTCGCAGCTGTCCGACGGTGCTTCGATGACCCTGGTGATGAGCCTGGAAAAAGCCCTGGCGCTGGGGCTCAAGCCCAAAGCCTTCTTTCGCGGTTTCACCGTGGCCGGGTGCCAGCCGGACGAGATGGGCATCGGCCCGGTGTTCTCGGTGCCGAAGTTGCTCAAGGCCAAGGGGTTGCAGATTGCCGACATTGATTTGTGGGAGCTCAATGAAGCGTTCGCCTCGCAATGCCTGTACAGCCGCGATCGGCTGGAAATCGACAACGACAAATACAACGTCAATGGCGGCTCGATTTCCATCGGCCACCCGTTCGGCATGACCGGTTCGCGTCAGGTCGGGCACATCGTGCGCGAGTTGCAGCGGCGTAACCTGCGTTACGGCATCGTTACCATGTGCGTGGGGGGCGGGATGGGGGCTACGGGGTTGTTTGAGGCGGTGCGGTAATTCCGTGAGGTCGCCTTCGCGGGCAAGCCTCGCTCCTTGTATGTTGCGCTTACACCCCGCGAGAGCAGTTATGCTCGCGGGTGTTGTCATCTCGATGACATGTTCATGCTCAAAGCCTGCATCCGCTCGATATAAGCCTGGATCTCCTTCTCGGCCGTCGCCGGATTATCGAACGGCCCCTCCAGGGTCTGTTCCCGGGTGGTGAAATACAACTCCCCATTGACACGACACAACCGGTCACAGCGAAAGTGCGTGGCGGGGGTGGTGTCCTGGGCGCGCATGCCGTACATGGGCGATCTCCTGCAGAGGGCGGTTTCAATGAGCTTATGCATGAACCCTTTGCAACGCCTGGCGAGCTGATCGACGGCATCCCGTCAATGTCATGGTGCGACCCGCACAGTTTCATTCGCGGCCCGAGGGCAACTGTCCCTGTGTCGCGCTTCGGTCTGAGCCTAGAATGAGCATTCTTGCCAATGGGCTTCGGGGGCAGCATGCATATTTCATCGGGTCGCTGGGTGTACGGTTTATTCCTGGCCTTGCTGACCGCGTTGTTGTGGGGAATTCTGCCGATCAAACTCAAGCAAGTGCTGCTGGTGATGGACCCAGTGACAGTGACCTGGTTTCGCCTGATGGTGTCCGGCGGGTGCCTGTTCATATATCTGGCGGCGACCAGACGCTTGCCGAGTCGCAAAGTCCTCGGCCCGCGCGGTGGCTGGTTGGTGTTGATGGCGGTACTCGGACTGGTCGGCAACTACGTGCTGTACCTGATGGGCCTGAACCTGCTCAGCGCCGGCACCGCACAACTGGTGGTGCAGATGGGCCCGATCATGTTGCTGATCGCCAGTCTGTTCGTGTTCAAGGAGCGTTTCAGCGTGGGACAGGGGATTGGCCTGCTGGTGCTGCTGATCGGCTTTGCACTGTTCTTCAATCAGCGCCTGGGCGAGTTGCTCACCTCCCTGACCGATTACACCGCGGGTGTGCTGATGGTGCTGTTGGCGTCGACGGTCTGGACCTTCTATGCCTTGGGCCAGAAGCAGTTGCTCACGGTGTGGAATTCGTTGCAGGTGATGATGGTGATTTACCTGTTCTGCGCGCTGTTGCTGACGCCGTGGGTGCATCCGCTGGAAGCACTGCAACTGAGCCCGCTGCAAGGCTGGCTGCTGCTGGCGTGCTGCTTGAACACCCTGATCGCGTATGGCGCCTTCGCCGAAGCCCTGGCCCATTGGGAAGCGTCGCGGGTCAGCGCGACGCTGGCGATCACGCCGCTGGTGACCTTTGCCGCGGTGGCCGTGGCGGCCTGGTTATGGCCTGATTCCCGCGATGACTGACTGTCGGGCGCTAGAGAACTCAGCCCTTGGCCCCTGCCTCCAGCATATTCTCCGGCCTCACCCACGCATCGAACTCTTCATTGGTCAGATACCCCAACTTCAACGCCGCCTCACGCAGTGTCAGCCCCTCGCTGTAGGCCTTCTTGGCAATCTCGGCTGATTTGTCGTAGCCGATGTGCGGGTTCAGCGCCGTCACCAGCATCAAGCCTCGTTCCAGATGCTCGGCCATTTTCTCGGCATCCGGTTCCAGGCCGGCGATGCAATGCTGCTGGAAGTTGCTGCAGCCGTCGCCCAGCAAGCGGATCGATTGCAGCAGGTTGTGGATGATCACCGGTTTGAACACGTTCAATTGCAGATGCCCCTGACTGGCGGCAAAACCGATGGCGACGTCGTTGCCCAACACCTGACAGGCCAGCATCGACAACGCTTCGCACTGGGTCGGGTTGACCTTGCCGGGCATGATCGAGCTGCCCGGCTCGTTGGCCGGCAGTTTCACTTCGGCAAGTCCGCCACGTGGCCCGGAGCCCAGCAGGCGCAGGTCGTTGGCGATTTTCATCAGGGTCACGGCGAGGGTTTTCAGGGCGCCGGACAGCGTGGTCAGTGGCTCATGACCGGCCAGTGCGGCGAATTTGTTCGGCGCGGTGACGAACGGCAGGCCGGAGAGGGCGGCCAGTTCGGCGGCGATCGCTTCGCCAAAACCGTGGGGTGAGTTCAACCCGGTGCCGACCGCGGTGCCGCCCTGGGCCAGTTCACAAACCGCCGGCAACGCGTTGCGGATCGCCCGCTCGGCGTAATCCAGTTGTGCGATGAACGCCGAGAGTTCCTGACCGAAGGTAATCGGCGTGGCGTCCATCATGTGGGTACGACCGGTCTTGACCAGTTTCATGTGCCGCGCGGACAGCTCCGCCAAGCCGYCGGACAACTCAGCGATCGCCGGCAGCAAATGCTGTTGCACCGCCTGAACCGTCGCGATGTGCATGGCCGTGGGAAAGCAATCGTTGGAACTCTGGGAGCGGTTGACGTGATCGTTGGGGTGCACCGGGCTCTTGCCACCGCGCGGGTTGCCGGCCAGTTCGTTGGCGCGACCGGCGATCACTTCGTTGACGTTCATGTTGCTCTGGGTGCCGCTGCCGGTCTGCCAGACCACCAGCGGGAACTGGTCGTCATGTTGGCCGTCGAGCACTTCGTCGGCCGCTTGTTCGATCAGGCGGGCGATGTCGGCGGGCAGGTCGCCATTACGATCGTTGACGCGTGCCGCGGCTTTCTTGATCAGGGCCAGGGCATGCAACACAGCCAGCGGCATGCGTTCGTTGCCAATGGCGAAATTAATCAGCGAGCGTTGCGTCTGAGCGCCCCAGTAAGCGTCATCCGGGACTTCCACCTGGCCCAGGCTGTCGGTTTCGATACGGCTCATCATGCACACTCCTGTAGGTCTGATAGCGCAGTTTAGGCTGTGATCGCCGGTTGTGGTTCCATCAGTCTGGAATTTGACCGTTCGACCCCTCTAAATCAGTCGCGACAAGGCTTGGGGTTGAGCGACACACTTTTTTAGGCGCAGAATGGGCGCCCTTGGGGTTATACCTCGCCTGCTAGAAAAGGAAACTCGATGACTCGTCTTCGTGCCATCTGTACCGCGGTTGCACTGGTTTGCGCCAGCGGCCAGGTTTTTGCCGATACCGCCAGCCACAACGCCAGTGCCGAAGCTTTCCTGACCCTGGCGCACGCTGACAAACTGGGCACTCCGGTGTACATGCAAGTGCAGCAAATGTTCGCTCAGCGCTTTGAACAGACCAAAGCCCCTGAGTCGAAGAAAGCCGTTCTGGAAACTTATCAGGCCAAGGCCAACGCAGCGCTGGACGCAGCCATTGGCTGGAACAAGCTGAAGCCGGACATGGTCAAGCTCTACACCACCAACTTCAGCGAATCCGAGCTCAAGGATCTGGTGGCGTTCTACCAGTCGCCACTGGGCAAGAAAGTCCTGGAAAAAATGCCGCAGCTGACTCAGCAATCGGCCCAGATGACTCAAGCCAAGCTGGAAAGCGCGGTGCCTGTGGTCAACAAACTGCTGGCTGACATGACTAACGAGCTGGATCCTAAAGCCGGCGCCGCTGCTCCTGCAGCCAAGAAAAAGCCTTAAGCGGAGCCGGGTATGACCATGCAACAACGCATCGAATCGACGCTGGGGCTGCTACAGCCCGAGCACCTGCAAGTGCTGGATGAAAGCCATATGCACAGCCGTGGGTTGCAGACCCACTTCAAGGCGGTGGTGGTCAGCCGGCAGTTCGAAGGGCTCAATCGCGTCAAGCGTCACCAGAAGGTGTACGGCACTTTGGGCGAACTGATGGGCGAGTTCCATGCGTTGGCGCTGCATACCTACACGCCGGAGGAATGGGCGCAGATCGATGCGGCTCCGGCCTCGCCGACCTGTGCTGGCGGCAGCAAGCATTAACCCTTGGTTTTTTGCTAGAATCCGCAACGCGCCGCTTACCCGGCGCGTTTTTTTTCGCATCCGGTTCACCCCTTACGAGGGTAGCCACCTGGAGAATTACCCATGACACAACAGATTGTCGTGGCGGCACTGTATAAGTTCGTCACCCTGGAAAATTACGTTGATCTGCGTGAGCCACTGCTGCAAGCGATGATCGACAACGGCATCAAAGGCACGCTGCTGATCGCCGAAGAAGGCATCAACGGCACCGTGTCCGGCAGCCGCGAAGGCATCGACGGGCTGATGGCCTGGCTCAAGAACGACCCGCGCATGGACGACATCGACCACAAAGAGTCGTACTGCGACGAACAGCCGTTCTACCGCACCAAAGTCAAACTCAAGAAAGAAATCGTCACCCTGGGCGTTGAGGGCGTGGACCCGAACAAAAAGGTCGGCACCTATGTGGATCCGCAGAACTGGAACGCGCTCATCAGCGATCCGGAAGTGCTGTTGATCGACACCCGTAATGACTACGAAGTCTCGATCGGCACCTTCGAAGGCGCCATCGATCCGAAGACCACCAGTTTTCGCGAATTCCCCGACTACATCAAAGCCAACTTCGACCCGGCCGTGCACAAGAAAGTCGCGATGTTCTGCACCGGTGGCATTCGCTGCGAGAAGGCGTCGAGCTACATGCTCAGCCAGGGTTTCGACGAGGTCTATCACCTCAAGGGCGGCATCCTGAAGTACCTCGAAGAGGTGCCGCAGGAAGAAACCAAATGGCAGGGCGACTGCTTCGTGTTCGATAACCGTGTGACCGTTCGTCACGATCTCAGCGAAGGCGACTACGATCAATGTCATGCCTGTCGTACGCCCGTCAGCGTTGAAGACCGCGCATCCGAGCACTATGTGGCCGGCATCAGTTGCCCGCATTGCTGGGATAAGCTGAGCGAGAAAACCCGTCGCAGTGCCATCGACCGGCAGAAGCAGATCGAACTGGCCAAGGCGCGCAACATGCCGCACCCGATCGGTTACAACTACAATCCAGCATGCGTTCTATGCTGAAGGTCGCGACGTTACCCGTGCCAGCGTGTTGGTGGAACTGGCGGAGCAGGCCGGTTTGCCACGCATCGAATTTGCCGCAGCGTTCGATCGTGCCGATCAGCACGCTGCGACCGCCGCCGATTTCACTTGGGTCCAGGACCTGGGTATTGCCGGTTTTCCGACCTTGCTGGCAGAGCGCAATGGTCAATTGGCGCTGCTGACCAATGGCTATCAGCCCTTGAGCGAGTTGTCACCGTTGCTCGGCCGCTGGCTGGAGCGCGCTGCCTGTGCATGATCTGCCCGATGATGCAGCAGCTCCCAAACGTGTCGATCGGCTGAGCTGGGCGGAAGTCCGCCGCCTGGCCCTACACCATAAAAAATCCCTGTGGATCGCCAACGGCGTTGCGGTATTGGCAACGCTGTGCAGCGTGCCGATCCCGTTGCTGTTGCCGTTGCTGGTGGATGAAGTGCTGCTGGGGCATGGTGACGTTGCGCTGAAAATCATGAACCACGCGCTGCCCGACGTCTGGCAGAAAGCCGCGGGTTATATCGGCCTGATGCTGCTGGTGACCCTGGCGCTGCGTTGCGCCGCGTTGTTGTTCAACGTGGTGCAGGCGAAATTGTTTGCGGCGCTGGCCAAGGACATTGTGTATCGGATTCGGGTGCGGTTGATCGACCGGCTCAAGCGCATCTCGCTGGGCGAATACGAAAGCCTGGGTAGTGGCACGGTGACCACGCATCTGGTCACCGACCTGGACACGCTGGACAAATTCGTCGGCGAAACCCTCAGTCGTTTCCTCGTGGCGATGCTGACACTGGTGGGCACCGCATCGATCCTGATGTGGATGCACTGGAAACTCGCGCTGCTGATCCTGCTGTTCAACCCGCTGGTGATCTACGCCACGGTGCAGTTGGGCAAGCGGGTCAAACATCTGAAGAAGCTCGAGAACGACAGCACCTCACGCTTCACCCAAGCCTTGACCGAAACCCTGGACGCCATCCAGGAAGTGCGTGCCGGTAATCGTCAGGGTTTTTTCCTCGGACGGTTGGGGCAACGAGCGCGGGAAGTGCGCGATTACGCGGTGAGCTCGCAGTGGAAAACCGATGCATCGAATCGGGCCAGCGGTTTGCTGTTCCAGTTCGGCATCGATATTTTCCGCGCCGCGGCCATGCTCACCGTGCTGTTTTCCGACCTGTCCATCGGCCAGATGCTGGCGGTGTTCAGCTACCTGTGGTTCATGATCGGTCCGGTGGAACAGCTGCTCAATCTGCAGTACGCCTTTTATGCCGCTGGTGGTGCGCTGTCGCGGATCAACGAGTTGCTGGCCCGTGCCGACGAGCCGCAATACACCGGCAGCGTCGACCCGTTTCAGGGGCGCGACACGGTGGGCATCGAAGTTCAGGGACTGAGTTTCGGCTACGGCGACGAGTTGGTGCTGAACCAAATGAACCTGTCGATTGCCCCCGGTGAAAAAGTCGCGATTGTCGGCGCCAGCGGTGGAGGCAAAAGTACTCTGGTGCAGTTGCTGCTGGGCTTGTACACGCCGCTGGCCGGGACTATCCGTTTCGGTGGTTCGACTCAGCAAGAAATCGGCCTGGAAACCGTACGCGAAAATGTCGCCGTGGTCCTGCAACATCCCGCCMTGTTCAACGACACCGTGCGCGCCAACCTGACCATGGGCCGCGAACGCAGTGACGAGGCCTGCTGGCAGGCACTGGAAATTGCTCAGTTGCAACACACGGTGCGTGAACTGCCCAATGGCCTGGACAGTATCGTCGGGCGATCCGGCGTGCGTTTATCCGGCGGGCAGCGTCAACGCCTGGCGATTGCCCGAATGGTGTTGGCCGAGCCCAAAGTGGTGATCCTCGACGAAGCCACGTCCGCACTGGACGCGGCCACTGAGTACAACCTGCACCAGGCGCTGGCGCGGTTCTTGAGCCACCGCACCACGTTGATCATTGCGCATCGATTGTCGGCCGTGAAGCAGGCCGATCGGGTGCTGGTGTTCGATGGCGGGCAGGTTGCCGAGGATGGCGACCATCAGCAGTTGATTGCCGATGGTGGTTTGTACGCCAAGCTGTATGGGCATTTGCAGCAGCACTGATAAAGTCGCGAAGTCATTTCCAGGTCACTTGCAGTGCACCAGGGCTACCGTCATAACCAAATTGCTTCATGACGACGGCGCATGAGTCGCAAGGCGCCATAGTGGTGGCTATCGTGATGGAATCAAGATCTTTAGGGTCAGGGTATTTGGTTCGTATGACGCTGATGAGCTTGCTTTCGGTGTCCAGCGAAGTGGGGCGAGATGTGAGCGCAGGCGTGTACGTCTCAATATTGTCGATGGTGTGGGGGATCGCCTGTAGCTTGCCTTGGGGAGTTACGCTAAGTGCCGTCTCCGGGAAGCGCATTCCATTATCTATATTGAAGTAACTCGTACTGCCGACTTTTACTTCATCCATATTTCTGTTTTTGGCAAACAACGGCAAAAAGCCGGTGTCACGCTTGCTACCGGATACGCTGACATACACTTCACGCACCCCTGCCTTGGTCTTGATTTCGACGAACGCAATGTTCCTGGGGTTGTGCAAAGGCCGACCGGTTTTTTGCCTGATAAGTTCTTGTAGTTGCCGCATTGTGTCATCGATTTTTAATGCCTTGGGTCCGCCCTGAACCGACGACTCCAAGGT
>NZ_JBFTMK010000200.1:0-7941 GCF_056396965.1 Pseudomonas sp. 05N434 | reverse complement strand
GTCCTGGGACCACCGCTGGTGATTGCAATCAACTTATCCTTCGTCAGCTGGCGAAGGGCAGGTTCTCGCAACGGCTTATGCGGCTTTGGGTTGCGAGTGATCTTTGACATACCGGACGATACTCAGCGTTTCCTGCCGGAACTGCTCGTAGTCGATCTGCTGGGCGTTAATAAAGGTGCTGCCCATCATGGTCAGCGAGCCCATAAAGCTGGCTTCGGAAATTTCCTCGTCGCTCGCGCCAAACAGGCGCGCGGCTTCGGTATGGAACAGAGCGCAATACTTGCAACGGGTCGCCCCGGATACCGCCAGACCTATCAACTCCTTGTACTTATTAGGAATCTTGGTATCTGCCAGCCAGAAATCCCGGGCTACGCCCCAGAATCCGATCGCGCCGCCTTCCGGCATCTGCTTGATCCACTCCGGAACCAGACCCAGGGTCTGTTCAATTTCCTGATAGGTATCACGAATGGCCATTTGACACCTCCTTACCTCTGTAGAGACATCTTCTATAGAGATATAAATAGTTTAGTTCCCTGGCGGCCATGCCAGAGCCGGCTGCAGCACGACTTCAGCAAATGAACTCTTAACCATCGTAGAAACAACAGGATGGATTTAGACTTTTCGGGCGCAATGACGCACCGCTCAGTACCTGGAGTTATCAGACTTGGCGGGTTGGCTAAGGGACGATCTTCGGATGATGCACGTGCTGGTAAAGCGTGCACCATACAAAACAAAGCCCTCGCAAAAACGCGAGGGCTTTGTTGTTTCTGATGTTTAGAAAACAGGTCTTAGTGACCCGCACTCTGCCCGCCATCAACGTGCAGAATTTCCCCGGTGACAAAGTTGGCGCTGTCCAGATACACAACAGCCTGAGCAATATCGCTGATCTCGCCCATGTGCCCAACCGGATGCAAACTCCCCAGCGCTTCATGGGTTTCCTCTCCGTGCATCGGCGTTTTGATGATGCCGGGGCTAACCGCATTCACTCGAATCCCGCGCTTGGCGTACTCGATGGCCAGTGATTTGGTCGCCGCGTTCAAGCCACCTTTGGTCAACGAAGCCAGTACCGATGGCACACCGTCAATGGCGTGGTCCACCAGGCTGGTGGTGATGTTGACGACGTGGCCTTTGCCCTGCTTCTCCATCTCGGTGATCGCAAGTTGGGTGATGTAGAAGAAACCATTCAAGTTCACCGACAGCACCGCGGCATAGTCTTCAGGGGTGTAAGCAGTGAACGGCTTGGCGACGAAGATCCCGGCGTTGTTGACCAGGGTGTCGATGCGGCCAAAACGTGCGATCGCTTCACGAATGACTTGCTGAGCGACCGCCGGGTCGCCGATGTCGCCCGCCACGGTAAGGATGTCCGGGTCGGTGGACGGTTTGATCGAACGCGAGGTGGCGACAACCTTGTAATCGAGATCACGGAAAGCCTTGACCATGCCTGCGCCGAGACCTTGGGAGGCGCCAGTAATTACGATGACTTTTTTCGAATTGCTCATGATGAACCTCTACTCATAAATGATGGTTTGAAAAAGTGATTAATCAGGCTTCAACAGGCGCCTGCGCCATTTGTCTCAACATCTGTTCGTAGTACTCGACCGATTGCGAACCGGACACCAGGTGACGGCCGTTCAGCACCATGGCCGGTACCGAATTAATGCCGCGCTCGCGGTAAAACACTTCAAGCTCACGCACTTCCTGGGCAAACGCTCCGGACACCAACACCTCACGCGCACTCGCCGCATCCAATCCCACTTGCGCCGCCAGCCGAACCAGCGTCTCGCGATCGTTCGGGTTCTGGCCGTCGGTGAAATAAGCACGCAGCAGGGCTTTCTTGAGTGCGACCTGACGCCCTTCCTGCAACGCCCACAACAGCAATCGGTGAGCATCGAAGGTGTTATGGAAGTGGGTGCGCTTCTCCAGATCGAACTTGAACCCGATGGCCTCGCCACGAGCGATCTGCATCGCTTTACCGGCGGCGACGTCCTCGGCGCTGCGCCCATACTTGCGCATCAAGTGCGCAACCGCGTTCTCGCCTTCGGCCGGCATGTCGGGGTTCAGTTCGAAAGGCTTGAAAGTCAGCTCGACCGAGACTTCACCCGCCATGTTCTCGATCGCTTGCTCCAGCGCCGTTGCACCCAAGGCGCACCACGGGCACACCACATCGGAAATGAAATCGATGGTGACGGAGGCGGTCATGACTGCCCCTCCGCCTCAGCCAGTTGCTTGCGGTACTGGGTGGTGGTGATACCGGCATAGCCCCAGTTATCGGTGTCGACTTCCTCGATCACGATGTGGGTCAGGTCCGGGCGTTTGTTGAGGACGCGTTCCAGGGTTTCAGTGATTTCGGCGATCACCTGAGCTTTCTGCTCCGAGGTAACACCATCGCGGGTAATGCGTACGCTGACAAAAGGCATGATGAGTCTCCAGTGACCTGCCCTTCGGGATGAATGGGTAGGTGGGTGGAGCTCAATGTAGGAGGTTGGTTAGGGGGGATAAAGGTGGGGGCGGGAACATCATTAGTGACGTGGTGTAATGAGTCCGCACTCAGGCCAGATCTTAACCTTTATGCTAAATTATGGCTGGCCAATAATTATGGCGTATCCATAAAAAGAGGTGGTCGACCAAGCGAAAACAGATTTGGTGCTGATCATCGACGAAGTGCAGCACGCGATTCCCTCCGACGACGGCAATCAACTGCTCCTGGCACTCAAAGCCGCTCGTGATGCAATAAACCCACGCCCTAATACACCTGGCTACTTTCTGTTCATCGGAACGGGATCGCACAGGGCGCAAGTCAGCGAAATGACTGCAAAGCGGAACCAAGCATTTTCCGGTGCAACGTCGGCGGCTTATCCGGTGTTGGGCATGGGATTTATGCGATTACGGATCAGTTTGTTCAGGAGAGTTGGTTGGAAGAACGAGCGTTGATTGACGCCAGTTAGAATCCAGATGAAGCATGTAGCTCAATGCCGACTGGCCATTGAACGGTGCGGCGGTGTTGGGCTTTTCCGCAGCCTGAAAAGACGCCGACATACGGTCCGACACACACGTTGACACCCCCACTATAGGGGCAGAGAATTAAATCGAGAGCGCGAAACCGACTGCCTCCAAGTGGCAATAGTCGGCGGAGGGACCTCGTTGATGACTTGGAAATCGACGCCTGGTGAGACCTCTTCTCCCCTGCTTGAGGGAGCACAATATCAAGCACCTTTTTCATGAAAGCAGCCTGATCAGGCTGCTTTTTTTTTGCCTTGGGAAAAGGTTTCGTTGATAAAACAAGCAGCCAAAAAACGCCCACACCTCCCCCATCCGGGCCACTTTCTTGACCCCGATCATCTCCCCTCCAACAAAAATCTCGATCCTGTGCAAGCCTCCAGCCATCGGACGCAGAATCATTTCGCTACTAAACTCGGGACAAGCATGCTCTGGTGCAGGATCATAGCCAGCACGCGACCCACGCCCACCGGGCGGCAAGGTACACAACAATAGCCAGCCCACTTTAGAGGGCATTACCCAAATGGATAGCAGAACCTTACGCAACCTCATGCGCATCGTGCAGACCGGCTCGTTGTCGGCGGCGGCAGAGCATTCCTTTTTGACCGTGCAGGCATTGGCCGCGCAGTTGAACAAGGTCGAAGAGCAGTTCGGTTTTCGGTTGTTTCGTCGCTCCAACAAGGGGCTGACCCTGACCACACAGGGCACGGAGCTCACGCCCTACATGGACAAAGTGTTGGTCGCCACGCGGCAGCTGGAAGAGAAAGTCGCCGCGCTCAAGGTGCCCGGGCAGCGCACGCTCAAGGTTGCGCTTAACACCACGCTCTCGGCCGACTTCAACCGGCGAATGATCGAACGCCTCATCGAGGTGTTTGCTGATTATCAGCTGGAATTCAGCTACGCCGAGTCGATGGAAAACCTCAGCAAGTTGAAGAATGAGGACTTCGACCTGGCCGTGCTGATCGGGCCGCAACAGCCGGGGTTGCCCAGCATTGCCCTGCCCGATGTGCAAGTGCAGGTGGTCGGTGCTCATTGCGGTCAGGAAAACGACCCGCTGGTGCTGCTTGGCAATAAATTTCAGGTTCGGCCGGCCGACGACTGTCCGTATTCCCACAGCTTCTTGCGATTTCTCGACGCAGGCCTTGGCAACTACGAGTCAGGCAAGCGGATGATCTATTCCTGCAGTGAAACCCTGACCCTATCGTTGATCACGCAAATGGACGGACTGGGCATGGTTTCCCGTGAGGCGGCCCTGCGTAACGGCCTGACCATTTTCCCGGGGTTCGAGGACTCCCTCGAAGTGCGGCTGGCGATCAATAATCCCGAGTTGTCGGGTCAGGCCTTGAATGAAGTGGTCGATCTGCCGTTACATGAACGAGCCGAGCGCAATGTACGCAGCCGTTCCCACCGCAACGGAGAGAAAGAGATTTTTGCTGAAATACGCACATAACAACGTCGGAATGGCTGCATAAAATTCCGGGCGATCGAGCTGCACATGCTGATCCTTGATCAACAGGGGCGTGAGGCTGATGGCAGCCACGATCGCCACCGGCAGGTATTCCAGCGCCCGGGCGACCAGAGGTGGCCAATGATCGGTGTTCACCTGCAGCGGCAACGCGCGTGGCAGGAATGTCACGGCCATCATCAGCGCGACGACCAGGATCAGGAACGTTTGGTCAGGCATACACCCACTCCGCAGCCCACGAATGTGGCGATGAATACGTTGAAGGGTGAGTTGCCAATCAGGCTCAGTGCACCCATGCAAGCGACCGCGGCCAGTGCGGCGATCAGTTTGTTGCGGGTGTTGCAGAGCGATACCAGCACGTAGAGCATCATCGCGGTCAGTGCATAGTCGAGCTGATATTTGATCAGGTGCGCCGCGTACTGCGCGCAGATCGCCCCCAGCAAACCGCCGAGTACCCACGAGGTGTGGCAATACAGATTGAAGCCGATCAGGTAACGCACATTGACCGGCGAGCCCTTGCCCAGTTTGACGCTGTGGAAGGCGAACGATTCATCGGTCAGCCCACCGGCATAACACCAGCGTTCCAGACGACTGAGCCCCAGCGCTTGCAGGGCCTTGGCCATATAGACCGACATCAGCATGTGCCGCGCATTGATCAGAAACGTGGTGAGGATAATGGTGGTCAGCGACGCACCGCTGGAGATCAACGCCAGGGCGGCGAACTGTGAGGCACCGGCGTAGACGAACAGGCACATCGCGACCGGCAGCCACACGGGCATCCCGGCATTGACGGCCATCAGACCGAACACAAACGACACCGTGAAGTAGCCCGCAACCACCGGGCTGGCTTCAGCAAACGTGCGCGAGGGCTGGGGCTCGACCATCAGCGGCTGGCTGCTGGACGTCTCATTCATAGGTCCCTCTCAAAGGTAGTTTCGCCGCGCGGCTCACAAAAGCCCTGGGCACTCCAAAAGCGTTTGCCGGCAAGGTTAGCATCGTCGACGAACAGGAACATCCGCAGCACACCCACCCGTTTCATGTCCRCCGAGGCCGCTTCCACCAGACGTTGACCGACGCCCTGGCTGCGATACAACGTGCTCACCGCCAGGTGATTGATGGTGCCACGGCTACCAAGCATGCCGCCCAACACCGCGCCGACCACTTCGCCACCGACATCGAGTGCGAGGAACGCGGTGGTGGTTTTCTGCTCCAGCACACCGCGCAGGCATTTGGCGTCCTGCCATTCACAGAAAGACACTTCTTCGAATTGCCGAAAGAAGCGCTCCAGGCGTTGGGCATCCTTGGCCGTCGCGCGTCGCAGCATCACCGGTGCAGAGCACTCGGTGATGTTCATCATGGGGTCGAACTGTTCAGCGAACAATGTCGAAAGCGGTCCCGGGCCGCGAGAAGGAAATGGCCAGAATCTGCCGATAGGCCATTTCGTGAGCATGGGTGTTGCGCGCCGGTGTCACGTAGTGACGCATCTCGCGATCGAGGAAGTAGGTGGTGTCGAGGATTTCCAGATAGGTCGTTGCCGCCAGCTGTTCCTCTTGGGCCGAATACAAACGGCTCTCCGCCCCGTCCACATTGTTGCGACCCCAGAAATGCACACCGCTGAACGGATAACCGTCGCAATGAATACCTTCCGGGGTGATTTCCAGTTGCTTGCCCGGCTTGATCTCGATGCGGATCTGATGAATCTGGCATTGCCAAATTGCGTCGTGCAGTTCCGGCGGCAATACGTGTTTGTACACCTCGAAATCCGTATCGATCAGGCTGCGCATCACCGGCGAATTAATGACCTCATTAGAGAAGTCCTGGAAGTGCCGCTCCAGTCCACCGACGTAGCTGTTGTTGGCCTTCGATTGCACGTAGGCGCGGTGTTCCAATTGCTTCAAGTCACGGGTGACCGGGTTGTATTCAAAATCGCTGTAGCGACGAAAACGCATGCCCGCATCGGCTTGGCCGTAATAACTGTCCGGCTCCATGTTTTCCCAACTTTTGGTCAGTCTGACGAAGTCGGAAAAATGACCGAAGAGGTTGAAGTCGGCTCCCTGGACGTTGACATACTTGTCGCGCCGTAGCGATTCACCAACTTCTCTGTTCAACACGATCATTACTAGGTCTCCGCTGCATTAAGCGGCCTAATCTAGTAGGTGCCGGATTGACGGCCCATGAGAAAGAATTTCAGGCATATCAAGCGTTGCTTGAAACGCAGGATGAAGTAGCTTCAATTCGACTTTTTACGATCGAAAACAGCCGTTTTCGGTGTTTTTATATGGTTATGAGGCAAAAAAAACCCCGAACCAGTCAGGGTTTTTATCGAGTCTGAACAACTCAGCCGATCATCAGAAGATGTTGATCGGGTAATCCACGAATACGCGCAGTTCGTTGCCGCTGACGTTGTACTCGCTGGATTTCTGCGACACACGCAGGATCGAGCTGCGTACCTTCACGCTCAGGTCTTTGGCCGGGCCACTCTGCACGACGTACTTGAACTGGTTGAAGATCTCGCGCTCGGTGCCGCCTTCACTGGTGGAAGTGGTGATGTTGTCGCCGCGCACGTAGGCCACGTTGTAGCTCAGGCCCGGAACGCCGAAGGCGCCGAAGTCCAGACCGTAACCCAGCTGCCAGCTGCGTTCGTCTTCGGCGTTGAAGTCGGACCAGTAGGAGTTCGCCAGGTAAATGGTGTTGCCGCCGTCGCCGACGCGGTTCTGGCCGCGCTGATAGCCACCGTAGGCATAACCCAGGTTGCTGTCGCCGGTGCTGCGCTGGTGGGCGAGGGTGAACGAGTGCGGGCCGGTGGCAAAGGTCGCTGCCAGGCTCCAGATTTTGTTGTCGTCGCCGGTGACACCGTTTTCCCGGACGTAGGAGTTGTCCAGCTTGGTGCGATAGCCGTTGAAGTCCAGGGTCAGGGACTGATCCTTGGCAATCGGGAACACGTAATTGGCGTTCACGTATTGCTTCTTCAGTACGTCTTCGACGTCGGAAGCGTACAGCGCTGCCTTGAACTGTTCAGTGAACTGGTAGCTACCGCCCAATACATTGATCGACTTCAAGCCACCGCTGTCACGGCCTTCAGCGCTTTTGCGCGATTCAGCGGTGAAGCGACCGGCGTTCAGCTCCAGGCCTTTGATCTCTTTGGAGGTGATCAAGGTGCCGGTATAGCTTTCCGGCAGCAGGCGGGAGTTGTCGTAGTTCAGCACCGGCAGGGCCGGCATCTGGTCACCGTAGGTCAGGACGGTGCTGGAGATACGGAATTTGACCGCGCCACCGAACTTGGACAAGTCATCCGCCGCGTTGCCGCTGTCGCCCTGCTTGAAGAAATCGATACCACCGGCGCCGCTGCGGCCTTTGCCGCCGTCCAGACGCAGTGCGTACAGACCGAAGGCATCCACACCCACACCGACGGTGCCTTGGGTGAAACCGGATGAGTAAGTACCGATGGCCGCTTGGCCCCATTCGGCTTTGTCCGGGTT
>NZ_JBFTMK010000199.1:0-8010 GCF_056396965.1 Pseudomonas sp. 05N434 | reverse complement strand
GTTCAACGCACCGCCCGGCGATTGGGCGGCAGGCGAGCGGGGCACGGTATCGTTGCCGGGCCGGGAGAGTGAATTTCGCAGCGGTTTCGATCGCGCACTGGAATACGCCGCCGTCCTGGGCAACTCACGCATCCATGTGATGGCCGGGCTGCTGCCGTCGGAAAACGATCGACCACGGCATCACGGCGCGTACCTGGAGAACCTGGCCTACGCCACCGCGCAGGCCGCCAAGGTCGGTGTCACCGTGCTGCTGGAACCGATCAACACGCGCGACATGCCGGGCTTTTTCCTCAACCGCCAAGATCAGGCCCAGGCCATCTGCAAGGAAGTGGGCGCCAGTAACCTGAAGGTTCAGTTCGATTGCTACCACTGCCAGATCGTCGAAGGTGACCTGGCCACTAAACTGCGTCGGGATTTCGCCGGCATCGGTCATATCCAGATCGCCGGCGTACCGGATCGACATGAGCCGGACCTGGGCGAAGTCAACTATCCCTATCTGTTCGAGTTGATCGACCAGTTGGGTTATGACGGCTGGGTAGGGTGCGAATACCGGCCCCGTGGCAACACGTCGGCCGGCTTGCAGTGGCTGCGGGACTGGAAGGCGCGCTAACGCCTTACAGGTTGTTATCGGAAGGCAACAGCAGTTCGACACCCTGCTTGCGGATGCTATCGGCCGCGGCAGGGGTCAGTGCGTCGTCGCTGAGGATGATGTCGAACTGCTCGAGCCCGGCGATCCGGTACATGCTGAACGTGCCGTACTTCGAACTGCTGGCCACCAGCACCACTTGCGAGGCCGATTGCATCGCGACTTGCTTGACCTCCACCTTCAGCGCCGACGGCGTGGTGAGGCCGCGACGCAAATCCCAGGAGCTGGTGGAAATGAAAGCGATATCGGTGACGATCTGACGCAAGGTGGCCACCGCCAGACCGCCCACGCACGATTGATTCGAATGATCCAGTTGCCCGCCGGTGTGAATCACCGTGACATGGGGCGCATCGATCAGCGCCTGGACAATCCCGAAGTCGTTGGTCACCACGGTCATTCCCGACAGCGCCTTGATGTACGGGACGATTTCCAGTGTGCTGGTCCCCGCATCCAGATAAACCGTCATATCGGCATGCAGTAGCCGCGCGGCCAGCTTGGCCATCGCCTGCTTCTGCGGCAACTCGACCACCGCCTTGAACTGATGACTGGGCTCGCTGTGGAGCTGGCTGGCAATTCGCACGCCGCCAGTGACCGAGTAAGCACGGCCTTCCTGTTCAAGCAGCGCGATATCGCGGCGGATGGTCATGTGCGAGCAGTCGAACATTTCCATCAACTGATGAACGCTCAGCACCTGATGCTTGCGCAATTGGCGCAGCATCAATTCACGGCGCTGTTCAGGAATCATCGGTGCGCCGCTTTCGGCGGCGATGTCCTTTTGACTAGGCATTCTGGCTCCAGAGTGAAGAAATCCGCCGACAAGGAAAGCGGTGCAAACATAGTAGCGAATCTACGGTAAAGGAACGAGCTGTTGCGGATCTCTGTTCTGGTGACGGCAGCCTCAATCCAGATCCCGGCGGATAGCGTCCAGGCGTTCGTCGAGCAATGGGGTGAGGAGGGCATAGCACTGCGCCGGGGTGATGGACACGGTGGTTGTCCCGATCAGGCAGCGTTGCAGTTGTTCGAGCGCAGTGTGCAGCGAATGGGGAGCGTGCTTGAGCAAGCGTTCGTGCAGGTACTGCAATTGAATCAGCATTTCCAATGGGCAACTTCGATGGGCGGCGGCGCGTACCGACAGCCCGCGCAGTCGTCCCAGCTCTTCAAGTTCCCAGCAGCGCGCGGCGATGCTCGGGCGCGCCAGGCTGAGCGCACAGCGTTGCAGTTCGAGGTGCTGGATGGCGCCGAGCAGGTCCTGCAGCAATCGGCAATGGCCATCGAAATCCGCCGGGTCGCGACGTAACGCGCCCCAGGCCTGGCACTGTGCGGAATACGGCCACTCCCTCCAGCGTTGGTCGAGCGCGTGCCCCAATGCCTGGCAACGTTGTTGCGCCTCGCGGGTGACTTGTCCGCCGAGACCGCGATGTTGCTGTAATCCTTGCAGCAGGTCGAGACCCAGCAACAGCGCCAGCCTTAGTCCGGTGTCACCCTGTGGCAGACGGACTTGGCGGGACGGCCCATCGTCGAATGCTGTGGCGAGTGCTGGATTCATGGGCGGCTTCCGACGGTGAGCTGGTTGAGATAACGGGTCAGGTCGTGCAGCGCATTGGTTTGCGTGCTCTGTTCCTGCACCGCGCCATTGACCTGTTGCAACTGTTCGCTGAGGGCATGATTGGCTAGCTGATGCTCGCTGAGCGCCTGTTGCATGGCACCGAGGTGTTGCAGATTGCTCTGGCTATGTTGCGCCAGGTCGTCGAGGTTGGCGGCGAGCTGCTCGCTCTGTTCACTCCCGGCGGCCAGCAGATCGCGGTGTTCCTTGACCTCGCCATCCACCTGGCGCACAGCCATGGCGATCGCCGTCGCGGCGCTGGTGATTTCGTGGGTCGCCCGGTCGGTGGCCTGGGCCAGGCTGCGGACCTCATCGGCGACCACGGCAAAACCGCGCCCGTGCTCGCCGGCGCGGGCTGCCTCGATGGAGGCATTGAGCGCCAGCAACTGGGTCTGTTTGGCCAATGCCTGAATGCTGTTGACCGTGCTTTCCACGGCGGTCGTGCGCTGCAGCAACGCTTCCACGGCGTGTGCGGTATTGCCCAGGCGTTGTTGAATGGCGCGCATGCTGTCACCCACTGAGCGCGCTTCCAGGCAACCGGTTTCGCTCTGGGTGTGAGCGTTGGCGAAGGCTGCCAGCGCGCCCTTGGCCAAGGCATCGATGCTGTGCAGGGTCTGATCGATCTGTTCGCTGGCGGCGGCGATCATCGCGATGCGTTGGCTCTGTTCCTCTCCCTGGTCGCGGGCTTGCTGAGCCATCTGCTCCAGGGCACGGCTGGCGAACTGCACTTCGCTGCGCAAGCGTTCGTTGTTGCGCAGTTGCAGGCTGGCGGCCACCAGCAGCGTCGCGGGGTCGGCATCCTGGGAGCTGCGCAGCAGTTGTGCCAGTTCCGTGTCCCAGAATGTCTGCAGTTGGCGTTGATGACGCTCGCGAAGCTGCCAGGCGCATCCCAGGTACAGCACGCCAGGTATCAGGGCCAATGCGCTTGCGGGCTGTTCGGCCAGTGCGAGACCACAGGCGCCGAGGGCTAATCCGAGCGGTAGCCAGAAGCCGATCCTGCTGCGTTCGAGCAGGGCTCTGCCAGGTTCGAACAAGGCTTTGGCGAATGATGTGCCGGCCGGGTGCGATGTGCCGCCATCGCTGCGCAGATGAACGATGGCGTGACCCGGTGGGTGCATTCCTTGAGCGGACATGAGGATTTCCTTCTGATGCCGGGATGAAAGCAAAAACGGCGCACGCTCTCCTGCCGCAATGGGCAGGGGAGCGGACGCCGTTGTCCGAGATGTTTGCCAAACCATCGGTGTTGATGGCTCAAGCTTGAACAGAGCCCAAGCAAGTTGTTTGCCAGCCTTTGTGCTCGACAACAGATCAGCCTGTCACCCCGCGGTGGAAGGAGAATTGCACCTGATGGCTACAGGGTTGCGAAGGGCAGCACAGACGAGCAACGCACCAGTCGCGGGAATGGCTGCGTCGCTGTGCTCTGTTCTGGTTCGTGCCCATCCGCACCGGGCGCACACTTGGTAGCAGCAGCCTCGCAAGCTCGACAGCTGCTACAGCGAGCGCAGGCTCGACAGCTGCTACGGATCGCATTGCGGCTTACACAACGCGAGAAAATCCGGCATCGTTAGTTCATGAATTTCTGAACTAACTATTTGCTGCAGCCTATTCAATCGCTTGTCGCCCTAGCCTTAGGATTCGTCACACGGGATCGCAGCCATCAGAGCCGCGGCCCGCAGCAACTTCTTTCGACTGCCCAGTAACGCCAGCCCAATAGCGGGTGGCCTGACGCAGCCGAGAGGAATGCATGAAGCTAGAAATTTTCCGCACGTTATGGGGCTATACCGCCAGCAAGGCGCAGGCCCTGGATGAACTGCTCACCGCCGGCTTCGATGGCCTCGAAGCGCGCCTGCCACTGCAGGCCGATGAGCGTGGCGAGTTCGGCGCTTTCCTGCGCAGTAATCAAGTTCCCTACATCTGCACACTGTTCAGTGCCTACGATGTATTGCCCGACCAGAACGCCACGCCCACCCAACACTTGGCCGACATTGATCGCAAACTGGGCTGGGCCTCGGAGCTGACCCCACGTTTCGTCAATCTGCTGGCAGGCAACGACCGCTGGCCGCAGGCATTGCAGGTCGAATTCTTCGGCCAGGCCATGGAACTGGCCGCCAGGCATGGCGTGTTCTGCAGTTTCGAGACCCATCGCGCCCGTTCCCTTTACAGCCCTTGGGTGACCCTGGAGCTGATCCGCCAACTGCCGGGCCTGCGTTTCACCAGTGACGTCAGCCACTGGGTGGTGTGCTGTGAGCGACTGTTGGACGATCCGGCCGACGATCTTTCGGCTTTCGTCGAACGCGTGCATCACATCCAGGCTCGGGTCGGCTACGACCAAGGCCCGCAAGTCCCCCATCCCGCCGCACCGGAATATGCCCGTGAACTGGCGTTCCATCAGCGCCACTGGGAGGCCGTCTGGACCTCTCAGCGCGAACGTGGCTACCCGGTCAGCACCTTGACCCCGGAGTTCGGTGCCGACGGTTATCTGCACCACTTGCCCTTCACCAACATGCCGGTGGCCGACCTCTGGACCTTGAACCAGTGGATGGCCCGGACCGAGCGCGAACACTTCGACCGTTTCACCCGTGAAGGAGCCCGCCATGCGTAGCACCTCGCCAACCCAGGCCAACTTCAACAGCATTCCGGTGGTGAACATCGCCGGACTCTTCAGCATCGAACTGGAGCACCGCCTGGCCGTGGCCGAGCAACTGGGCCGCGCCGCCAGCGATGTGGGCTTTCTGTACATCACCGGGCACGGCATCGATCCGGCGCTGATCGAGGGCCTGCGCCAGGCGGCCAGGGATTATTTTGCGCAACCGCTGGACGCCAAGATGCGCCACTACATCGGCGCCTCGGAAAGCCACAAGGGCTTCGTGCCCGAAGGCGAGGAGGTGTATTCCAAGGGCAAGCCGGATCACAAAGAAGCGTTCGATATCGGCTTCGAAGTGCCAGCGGATGACCCGCTGTTCCTCAACCGTACACCGCTGCTGGGGCCGAACCACTGGCCTGAGGTGCCGGGTTTCCAGAGCGCGGTACAGAACTACTATCAGGCGGTGTTCGCGCTAGGCCGCCGGCTGTTCGATGGCTTCGCCTTGGCCCTGGGGCTGGAGGAGGGGTACTTCGACGCGCTGGTGACTCGCCCGCCCTCCAAATTGCGGCTGATCCATTACCCCTTCGACGCCGATGTCGTCGACGCTCCGGGCATCGGCGCGCATACCGACTACGAGTGCTTCACCATCCTGCACGCCGATCAACCGGGGCTGGAGGTGCTCAATGATCAGGGGCAGTGGATTGATGCGCCGCCACTACCCGACGCGTTCGTGGTGAACATCGGCGACATGCTGGAAGTCATGACCGCGGGTGCCTTTGTGGCCACTGCCCACCGGGTGCGCAAGGTCGCGCAGGAGCGCTACAGCTTCCCGCTGTTCTACGCCTGCGACTATCACACGCTGATCAAGCCGCTGCCGGCATTCGCCAGGGATGACCGGGAGTACGAGGCGCTGGCGATTGGCGAACACATGTGGAGCCAGGCCTTACAGACCTACCAGTACCTGCGCAAACGCGTGGAGAACGGCGAGCTTGAGTTGCCGTCCCGGGCCCGAAAGCCATCGAGTTTCGGCCATCTGAAGAACACCACCTCTCATTCCTAAAAAAACAACCCACGGAGCTTCCCACCATGAAAATCCATTGCGCCTCGACCCGACTGAGCCTGCTCGCCGCCAGCCTGTTCTGCGCCAGCACCGCCTTCGCCAGCACCGCGACCCCCGGTGTGTTGAAAGTCGGTATGGAAATCACTTACCCGCCGTTCGAGTCCTACGACGCTGACAAGAATGTGGTCGGCTCTGATCCTGAGTTGGCCCACTCCCTGGCCAAGGCGATGAGCGTCAAGGCCAACTTCGTCGACACCAAGTTCCCAAATCTGATCAACGGCCTCAACGCCGGGCATTACGACGCGATCATTTCCGGCATGTACATCACCCCCGAGCGCCAGCTCCAGGCCCGCACTATCGCCTACGCCAATACCGGCGCGGCGATCATGGTGCCCAAGGGCAGTGAGTTGAGCCCGCAGGTTCCCGAGGACTTGTGCGGCCTGAAGATCGGCCTGGAGCAGGGCACCACCTGGGTCGCCAAGTTCAACCAGTTGTCCAGCGACTACTGCGTTCCGAACAACAAAGGCGCGATCACCGTCAACGAATACCCCTCGGCTCCCGAAGTGACGCAGGCGCTGCTGTCGAAGAACATCCAGGCCCAGGTGGAAATCGCCGGTGCCGCGCACATGATTGCCCAGCGCACCAACGGGCGGGTCGTGGTCAGCTCGCAGAAACTGGTTTACCCGCAGACCTTGGGCATCTACGTGAAAAAAGACGCCGAGGCAACCTATCAGGCGCTGGTCAAGGCCCTGGCTGACAGCAAAGCCAACGGCGAGTACGCCGCCATTCTCAAAAAGTACGACCTGGAACCGGTCTCCGAGTAATGGCTGAAGCCGCGCCCTCGGTCGAGGGCGCGGCGAGCACGAGGTGTCTATGCAATTCGACTGGTCTTACTTTATTTCGCTGTTCTCCAAGACTGACTTCTGGGCGGCGAGCCTGACCGTCATCGAACTGAGCGCCCTGGCCTGGTTCCTGGGGATGTTGCTGGGCTTCGTCCTGGCGTCAGCCAAGCTGTCCGGCTCGCCCTGGCTGCGCTTGCCGGCGTCACTCTACATCTGGTTCTTTCGCAGCATTCCGCTGCTGGTGCTGGTGGTCTTCATCTACAACCTGCCGCAGTTGCTGCCCGGTGCCGGGCCGGTGCTGTCGGTACCGTTCTATTCCGGCCTGTTGGCGCTGGTGGTCACTGAGGCCGCCTACATGGCCGAAATTCATCGTGGCGGACTGATCTCGGTCGCCAAGGGCCAGAAGGAAGCCGGCCGCGCCCTGGGTATCGGCCTGCTCGGCCTGCAACGGCTGATTGTGATTCCCCAGGCATTTCGTATCTCACTGCCGACCTTGATCAACGAATACATCACGGTGGTCAAACTGACGTCGTTGATCTCGGTGATTTCATTGACCGAACTGTTGACCGTCGGCCAGCGCCTGTATGCGCAGAACTTCCTGGTGATGGAAACCCTGGCGGCGGTGGGTGTGTACTACGTGCTGATCGTTACGCTGTTCGGCTTTGCCCTGCAGCGTCTGGAACGCTACCTGGACCTCAACCTGCGGACACCGCAAACCCTCGACAGCGCCTCGACACAAGCGCTGCGTGACAGTCTGGCGCCTGTTCTATCGAGCAAGCTCAAGCCGCCATCCAAAGGCGCCGCCCCGGCCCTGCAACTGCAGGGCGTGCACAAACGCTACGGCGATCATCATGTGCTCAAGGGCATCGACCTGAAGGTACAAAGTGGCCAGGTGATTTCGATCATCGGCCCGTCCGGCTCCGGCAAGACTTCGCTGATTCGTACGGTCAATGGCCTGGAGCGCATCGATCAGGGCGAAATCCTGTTGTTCGGCGAGGGCTTCATCAATGCCTGGGACAAACCGGATAGCCGTCGGATTCGTCAGGGCGTACGGCGCATCGGCATGGTGTTCCAGAGCTTCAACCTGTTCCCGCACCGCACACTGCTGGACAACATCAGCCTCGCTCCCCGTTATCACGGTGTCGGTCGTGTGTTGAGCGAGCAACGCGCCTGCCAGTTACTCGACAAGGTCGGCCTGTTGGCACACGTCCACAAATATCCGCATCAACTGTCCGGCGGCCAGCAACAACGCGTGGCGATTGCCCGGGCCATGGC
>NZ_JBFTMK010000198.1:0-8044 GCF_056396965.1 Pseudomonas sp. 05N434 | reverse complement strand
GGATCAGCGTATCGGTGATCGCCATGTCGGTCTTGTAGTTTTCACCTACGGTCGGGTTACGGTGGGCGCAGTGCAGCATCAGCGGCTCGCCGATCTGGCCACTGTCGATCACCGATTTCAATGCCCGATAACCTTCATCGTACGGGCGCATGAAACCAACCTGCACCAATCGCTTGCCGTGGGCCACTTCGGCCTCGACGATCTTGCGGCAGCCTTCGGCGGTGACCGCCAGCGGTTTCTCGCAGAACACCGGTTTGCCCGCCGCAATGGCCGCCAGCACGAACTCTTCGTGGCTCGGGCCCCAGGAGGTGACGAGGATTGCGTCGACGTCCGGCGCCTTGATCAGCGCGTGGCCATCGGGATAGACCTCGGCGGTCAGCTTCAGATCGGAGACGACCTTGGCCGCTTGCTGCAAATTGATGTCGGTGACCGCGACAACCTGACTGTTGAGCAAGGTCTGGCTGCAACGACGGATATGGTCCTGGCCGATGGCCCCGGTGCCGATGACGCCGATACGCAACGAATTGGAAAGCGAAGACATATAAACACTCCTGTTGTTCGTTTCAGGGCAATCAGTATTGACGGGCCTTGGCCAATCGTTCGTTGAGGGTCTTGGCCACTGCGTCAGTGCGTGCGCTGGTGGAGACTTGCGCCACGCCGACCCGCCACCACGACAGGTATTTGTGAATCATGGTTTTGGGCAGGACCTTGATGTCGATCAGCGTCGACACCGTCTGCAACCGCGCATCCGCCAACGCGGCTCGCAGCTCTTCAACCGTGTTCACCTTGTAGGTCTTGCAGCCGTAAGCCGCCGCGCTCATGGCGAAATCCACCGGCACGAAACCGCCATCGAGCTTGCCGGTTTCAGGATTGCGGAAACGGAACTCGGTGCCGAAGCTGTCCATGCCGTGTTCCATTTGCAGGTTGTTGATGCAGCCGAAGGTCATGTTGTCCAGCAACACCACGTTGATCTTGCGGCGCTCCTGGATCGAGGTTGCCAGCTCCGAGTGCAGCATCATGTAGGAGCCGTCGCCCACCAGCGCATAGACCTCGCGCTCAGGCTCGGCGAGCTTCACCCCCAGTGCCGCGTTCACCTCGTAACCCATGCACGAATAACCGTACTCGACGTGGTAGGTGTTCACACCCTTGCTGCGCCAGCTGCGCTGCAAGTCGCCGGGCAGGCTGCCGGCGGCGGCGACGATCACCGCATCATCGGCCAGGGTTTCATTGAGCACACCGAGCACCCGGCTCTGGGTCAGGCAGGAACCGGTCAGCTCGATGAATTCGCGCAGCACCGCCGGGTCCAGGTGATCGTTGATTTCCGGGACGAAGTCTTGAGTCTGGTACTCGACCTGATAGAGGCGGTCGACTTCCTCGTCCAGCTGCGCCCGGGCCTGTCGGGGTTGATCGCCCCAGCCGGAGCGATAGTCGCCCAACACAGCGGCCAAGGCGTTCAAGCCGGTTCTGGCGTCCGCCAGCAGTTGCACGCCATCGAGTTTCAGGGCGTCGCAAGGGCTGATGTTGAGGTTGAGAAATTGCACGTCCGGGTGTTTGAACAAGGATTTCGACGCGGTGGTGAAATCGCTGTAGCGGGTGCCGATGCCGATGATCAAATCTGCGTCCCTGGCCAACAGGTTCGCCGCCAGGCAACCGGTTTCGCCGATCCCGCCGACGTTCAGCGGATGGCTCGACACCACCGCGCTCTTGCCGGCCTGGGTTTCGGCGAAAGGAATATCGAAGCGCTCGGCAAAGGCCTGCAACGCTGCATTGGCACCGGAATACTTGACCCCACCGCCGCAGATGATCAGCGGTTTGCGCTTGCCTTTGAACAACGCCACGGCATCGTCGAGCATCGCTTCGGTGGCCGGACGGCGCTCGATGCGGTGCACGCGTTTTTGCAGGAAGTAATCGGGATAGTCGTACGCCTCGGCCTGCACGTCTTGCGGCAAGGCCAGGGTCACGGCGCCGGTTTCGGCGGGGTCGGTGAGCACGCGCATGGCGTGGATCGCCGCAGTCATCAGTTGCTCGGGACGGTTGATCCGGTCCCAGTATTTGCTCACGGCCTTGAACGCATCGTTGGTGCTGATGCTCAGGTCGTGGAACTGCTCGATCTGTTGCAACACCGGGTCTGGTTGGCGGCAGGCGTAGACGTCGCCGGGCAACAGCAGCAAGGGAATACGGTTGGCGGTGGCCGTCGCGGCAGCAGTCAGCATGTTCGCCGCGCCCGGGCCCACCGATGAAGAGCAGGCGTAGATCTTGCGCCGCAGGTGTTGCTTGGCAAAACCAATGGCCGCGTGGGCCATGCCTTGCTCGTTGCGGCCCTGATGGACGATCAGGTCGCCGCTGTCCTGTTCCAGGGCTTGCCCCAGACCCAGCACATTGCCGTGGCCAAAAATGGTAAAGATCCCGGCGACGAATTTGCTCTGGACCCCATCGACCTCGATGTACTGGTTATCGAGGAATTTCACCAGGGCCTGGGCCATGGTCAGTCTTGTTGTGGTCATGCTCGCACCTTTTCCGTATGCAAATCCGATGTCAGCTCAGGGATTTCTGCAGGTGATCCATACTCGCGCCGATCGCCGTCAGGATATCCGCCAGGCCATGGACGCTGTCGGCAAACGGTTCGAACGACAGGTAGCCGCTATAGCCGCTACTGAGCAAGGTGTCGATCTGCGCCGCATTGCCGAGGATGTCGCCCTCGCCCACCAGCACCCGATGGCCGTCACGAATGGTCGCCAGTGGCGCCTCGGCATCYTCGACGCCGGAGATGTGCACCAACCCGGTCAGTTCAGGGAAGAATTCATGCTCGCTGGCCAGGTGATGGTGGAAGGTGTCATGCACCAGACGAAACACATCCAGCCCTCCGATGGCCTTGATCGCATCGACTGCCGTGCGTTTGCGCCGCAGCGAGCATTCTTCGAAACCCAGCGGTTCGATGAAGCCGAGAATGCCGTGATCGCGCAGGATCGGTGCCAGTTCACTCAACGCCGTGCGCAGGCCGGACGCACGCTGCGCTTCGGTTCGTGGATCGGCGCGGTCGTTCAATGGGCACATCACCAAGCCCCGTGCGCCACAGTCACGGGCATAAGCGGCAAGCTTCAGGGCATGTGCGCGGCGCTCGTCATTCCAGACATCGAACGGATACAGCGCGTTGATCGACAGCACCGTGATGCCTTTGGCCGCGCACAGCTCACGGACGTGTTCGGGGGCGGTGCCATCCTCGATCTCGACGCCTTTGAGGTCGTTGCGAATCTCGATGGCGTCGGCCTTGAGGGTCACCGCCAACTCGATGAACGCCGGCAGGGACAAACGTGGGGCGACCATACGGTTCAAGGCGAAACGCAGGGGTTTGCTCATTTTTTGTTGTTCTCCGCACACGTGAATTATTTGGCTGTCGGCATGCTGAATTCAGGGCCCTTGGCGATGCTGTCGGGCCAACGCTGCATCACGCTTTTGTAGCGGCTGTAGAAGCGAATGCCTTCTTCGCCATAAGCGTGGTGATCACCGAACAGCGAGCGCTTCCAGCCGCCGAACGAGTGCCAGGCCATGGGCACCGGAATCGGTACGTTGATGCCGACCATGCCGACCTTGATGCTGCGGGCAAACGAGCGGGCAATGCCGACCTTGATGCTGCGGGCAAACGAGCGGGCAATGCCGCCGTCGCTGGTGAAACAGGACACGCCGTTGCCGAATTCATGGGCGTTGATCAGCGCCACGGCGCTGGCGAAGTCCGGCACGCGCACAATGCCCAGCACCGGTCCAAAGATCTCTTGCTGGTAGATGCTCATCTCGGTCGTGACCTTGTCGAACAGCGTCGCACCGACGAAGAAACCGTTCTCGGCGCCTGGCACCTTGAAGTTGCGCCCGTCGACAATCAGCTGCGCGCCCTGGGCCACACCCTCGCCGATAAAACCCTCGACTTTGGCCTTGTGTTCGGCGGTCACCAGCGGCCCCATGTCGCTGTCACCCTGCATGCCGTTGCCGACCTTCAGTTGATCGATGCGCGGCAGCAGTTTGGCAATCAACTGGTCGCCGACATCACCCACGGCCACGGCAATCGAAATCGCCATGCAGCGCTCACCGGCCGAGCCGTAAGCCGCGCCGATCAGTGCATCCGCCGCCTGGTCCAGATCGGCATCGGGCATGACGATCATGTGGTTCTTCGCCCCGCCCAGCGCCTGTACGCGTTTGCCGCGCGAGGTGGCTTGCTGGTGGATGTACTCGGCAATCGGCGTCGAGCCGACAAAGGAAATCGCCTCGATGTCCGGGTGTTGCAGCAAGGCATCGACCGCCGCCTTGTCGCCCTGGACCACGTTGAACACACCGTCCGGCAACCCGGCTTCGGTGAGCAAGCGAGCCATCAACAAACTGGCGGATGGATCACGTTCAGACGGTTTGAGGATGAAGCAGTTGCCGGTGACCAGCGCCAACGGGATCATCCACAGCGGCACCATCACCGGGAAGTTGAACGGCGTAACGCCGGCGCAGACGCCCAATGGCTGGCGCAGGTTCCAGTTGTCGATGCCACCGCCGATGTTGTCGCTGAAATCGGTTTTCAGCAGGTTCGGCGCACCGCAGGCGTATTCGACGATTTCGATGCCACGGGTCACTTCGCCCTTGGCGTCGGAGAACACCTTGCCGTGTTCGCGGCTAATGATTTCGGCCAGTTCGTTGTGATGGCGGTCGAGCAATTCCTTGAACTTGAACATCACCCGCGAACGGCGCAGGGACGATTGCTCGGACCAGGCCGGGAACGCCTTCATGGCCGAAGCGACGGCCTCGTCCACGGTCTTCTGGCTGGCCAGCCCGACCCGCGCCTGAACGCTGCCAGTGGCCGGATTGAAGACATTGCTGAACCGCTCGCTACCGCTGTCCTGCACCTGACCGTCGATGTAATGACCTATGACCGGGGCGTCGCTCATTGTTCTTGTTCTCCCTTTGAATGTTGGAATTTAGAGATCCAGAAGCCAGCTGTGCTGCGGATCGTTATGGAACTGCCAGACGCGTTTCGGGCCGGCCATCACGTTCAGGTAATACGACTCATAGCCGTAGGGCACGCTGACCGGGTGATAACCCTTGGGCACCACAACCAGGTCGCTGTTTTCCACCGCCATGGCCTGATCGATACTGCGATCGTCGGTGTAGACCCGCTGGAACACGAAGCCCTGGGGCGGGTTGATCTGGTGGTAATAGGTTTCTTCGAGAAAGCTCTGGTGCGGCAGATCGTCGGTGTCGTGCTTATGCGGCGGGTAGCTCGACGAGTGACCGGAGGGCGTACGCACTTCCACCACCAGCAGCGAATGGGCGGGCTCGGTGTCCGGCAAAATGTCGCAGACATAACGGGTGTTGGCCCCCTTGCCGCGCACGCTGCGTTTCATGCTGTCGGGTTTGATCAGCCGTGGGCCAAGGTTTTCGGCGATGGAACCGGGCGCCGCGCACACGGCGATTTGCACGTCGCTCAACGCCACCACCTGGGCCTGGCTGCCGGGTGGCAAATACACGGCGAACGGTGATTTGTCTTCGAACACCGACTGACGATCGCCGATGTTGTCCCAGTCGAACGCGCCCTGCCCCGGTGCTTCACCCTTGATGCCGACCCGACCGCTGAGCAGCACCAGGCACAATTCCTTGTCGCCCGCGCTGACCGGCAGGGTTTCGCCAAGACTCAGGCGGTAAGCGGCAAAACCGACGTATTCCAGCTCTCCCTGCCCCAGCTCGACCATGGTCCGTCCGCGGGCATTGCTCTTGACCAACAGGCTCATTGCGCGGTCCTCTCGTCGAGCAAGGCACGCAAGGTGTCGTAGCCTTTTTTCGCGTAGACGTAACTTGGTGCCACCGCCGGATCCTGCTCGGCTTCCACCACCAGCCAGCCGTGGTAGTCGGCGCCCAGCAGCACGTCGAGCAAGGCGCCGAAGTCGATGTCGCCATCGCCGGGCACGGTGAAGGTGCCGTTGATGATGCAGTCCGGGAAGCTCCACAGGTTGTTGCGCGCCAGTTGCACCACCGGTTTGCGCACGTCCTTGAAATGCACGTGGCAAACCCGTTCGATGTGTTTGCGCAATACCTGCAACGGCTCGCCGCCGCCCATGTAGCAGTGGCCCGAATCGAACAGCAGGCCGACTTCGCTGCCAGTCAACGCCATCAGTTTGTCGATGTCGGCCGGGGATTCGACGTAGGCCCCCATGTGATGGTGATAGGCCAGACGCACGCCCTGGGACAGGGTGAAGCGCGCCAGTTCGGTGAGTTTGTCGGCGTATTCTTGCCAGGCCTGCTCGGTGTGGAAACGTGGGCGCTCGACCAGTGGAATGCGCTGGCCTTGAATGGAGTCGGCGACTTCGCCATAGACCAACACCTTGGCGCCGTTCTTCGCCAGCAGCTCGACATGGCTGCCGATGGCGTCGATTTCCTCGGCCACGGAACGGCGGGCCAGACGGCTGGAATACCAGCCCGACACCAGCGCCAGGTCGTAAGGCCGCAGCACATCGCCGACGCCCTTGGCGTCCTTGGGAAACTTGCCGTTGAGTTCGAAGCCCTCGTAGCCGATGTCCTTGCCTTCGCTGAGGGCGGTGCTCAACGGCGTCTCGCCACCGAGGGACGGCAGGTCGTCGTTGCTCCAGGAGATCGGGTTGATGCCAATTCGGATAGCGGGCATGGCTGCACCTTTTATTGTTTTCTCAAAAATGTTCAACCGATCACCTGTGGCGAGGGAGCTTGCTCCCGCTGGACTGCGAAGCAGTCCCGAATCAATCAGCCCGGTGTATCAGGTAAACCGCATTCACAGGTTTGCGACTGCTTCGCAGCCGAGCGGGAGCAAGCTCCCTCGCCACAAAAGCCCCATCAATCAATTAATGTGTTCAGGCTCGGGCCGTGCGCCAGGCATCGATCAGTTCGACGAAGGTGCCCTGCACCTGGCGAATCAGCGCCTCGTCGTCGATTTCACCGGCCAGCCACGCGCGGCTCGGTTCCTGGAAGATCGTCCGACCCACGGCGAAACCACGGCAGGTCTGGCTCTGGCTGGCCTGTTGGAACCCTTCGGCCAAGGTCGCCGCCGGGGCATTCAGGCCCAGCAGCACCACGCCACGGCAATACGGGTCGCGTTCCTGGATCAGCTCGTCGAGTTGTTTCCACTCCTCGGCGCTTTGCGCTTCGATCTTCCACCACGCCGGGTAGATGCCCAGGTTGTAGAGGCGTTTGAGAGCGCGATAGAGCACGTCTGGATGCGGTGATGGGTGATCCTTGGGCGGAATGATCTCCAGCAGCAATTCATGCCCGCTGACCTGCGAGGCCTGGTACAGGCCCTTGATCTGCGCCTCCTGCTCCAGACGCAGCAGAGGCTCGTCGTCGGGATGGAATTGCACCAGGCATTTGATGATCTGTTCTTGCGGCCAGGCGATCAGGTTGCTGCCGATCGAACGCCCGTGTTCGAACGCCAATGGCCGCGAACCCTGCACTTCCACCGGCCGTGCCACCCACCAGCCACGACCGGTGGCGGCGTTCAGCGAGTCCTGACCGAAACGTTGATCGGCCAGCAAGCCGACATCGGCGTCGACGCCCTGCTCACGCAAATCCGCCTCGACCCGTTCCACGGCTTTGATAAAGAGTTGTTTGAGTTCGCAGATAGCGTTCAGGTCGCGCCCGCCCTTGTGGGCCAGCTCCACCAGTTGCCCGCGATGATCGAAGGCAAAGATGAACAGTTGCTTCCACTGTTTGCGCGGCACGCTGACCTGATGCAGACGCTGCAATGTCACGTCCTGATCCGGCCGGGTGATCGGCACCGGGCTGTTGAACAGGTAATCGAGTTCGGCGCGGGTCGGCATCGCCGGGGCGCAGGCATGGCGCGACACCACCAGACCGCCGCAGGCATTGGCCAACTGGCAGCAGCGCTCGTCGCCGGCGTCCTCCAGCCAGCCACTGAGGAAACCCGACATGAAGGCATCGCCGGCCCCCAGCACATTCAGCACTTCGACGCGCACACCGGGATAGATCGCGCCGTCTTCGAGACGCACCGGGATCGCTCCGTGGATCACCGTGCAACCTTGCGGAC
>NZ_JBFTMK010000197.1:0-8045 GCF_056396965.1 Pseudomonas sp. 05N434 | reverse complement strand
CTACAGTACCAGCCCCTGGCACAGCCTCGGATAAAGCCGTTGAGGCAGCAAGCAGTCGCGAACACTGTGGATCACGAAAAATTGTGCTGGAGGTCAGCTATGTCAGTACCTATTTTCGGCAGGCATGGGGGTTTCTTGAGAGTCAATGCTGTTCCGAGTGGCTTTTTCTGCCTGCCACGGAGGATAGAAAGTGCCCCAAGCCTGAAATGCAGTGTCGGGCACAATAACCCGCCGGATGAAACTACTCCCGGAATTGCACGCATTCGATAGCTTCAAGAAGCTGGCCGTCGAAGTACTCGGCTCCATCTCGTTCCTGTCCTTTCAGGCGGCGCTGTACCTCGATAAGCAGATCGCGATGTTCTGATTCGAAAAAATAGCGACCACAAGATCATTCAAACTCTGTAGATGAGTGTCCCAGGCCTCCATGCAACGCTGCATTAGCCCTGTATCGCCATTCCCATTCCATGCGCCTAGAAGATTCGAGAGAGTCAGGTGTCGGTCATGACATGCCTTTGATAGGAAATGAAGGACTGGTAATTTCTCACGCTCTGGAGATAGTTGAATAGCGAAGTGAAGGGCTGCTTTTGGCCGAGGCTGTGTAAAAACGTTTTTGAGCGCGACAGGTACTCAGAACCGGACTGAAAATCGCGCTTCTACGCAAAATCCACATCTGGCTGACGTGCCGATAAATTTCAGATTTAACGTAGACGCGAGCACTTCAATTTTGGTGAAGCGTTTTTACACACTCTGGGCCGTTTGCAGCCGGTCGCGAAGGGCAGAAATTCATCGCGTTGACTAAGATCTGAGGTGTTGGTAGTCAAACGGAGGCGCGCAATGAATCGGTCATCGCTATTTTTCGGATCGTTCAGCATCGCCTGTAGCGCGACAGCCGCTGTTCCACCGCCCATGGGCCCATTCGATGTGATCGAATGGCCGGCCACTCTGAAGGAGGCCCCTTCGCAAGGCGCTACGCTTGGGGCGTTCGTCATTCAATTCGAGAAAACAACGCTAGCGCAGGTGATGAGCGAAGCTTCCGTTGGCACCCTCGCACATCGAGGCGATGCAGGTGCAAGTGTGTATTGGTTGTGCTTCAGCCAGCCAAGTGTCGGCGTGCGGATATGGATCATCTCGAATGCCGAGATGGGCGGGGACAGCCACTATGTGACCAGTGTTGTCGCCGAAAAACTCAAGACTGCACGGCCGAGCAGTGACTGTCCTGCGTTACCGGCACAGTTGCATCCTGTGTCATTTGCCAATCACCTATGGCCAGGTTCTACAGATATAGATATTCAAAGAGTGCTCGGGATGCCTTCACATCAGAATGGCGCATGGCGGACTTTCGACTTCCAGGGCAGAAAGCAAGGCAAGTGCGAAGGCGGATACGACGTGTATAACTGGCTGTGGACCCGGTCGGACAATGGGCGCATCAACAGGATTGATGCGGGTCAAATAACCAGCTGCTAGTCGCACTTTTGATACCGCTTCTGATCAGAGGCAGCTTCACGTAGTGAGGCAGTCAGACAACGGATATGGCCACCTTGAACGGCCGCCTATGAGCTAGAGGCAGGATGAATAAGCCAGACATATTGCGCAAGCAGTGCCGCAATCAAACCGATTCCTCCTTGAATGCGTACCCATCGAACAGCCGTTTTACTACCAAGGGATTCGCTTGTAATACTGAATATGGTTTTCATGTACCACATCCAGATACGACTTTGTTGTACATAAGCGAGCACGCGTTCCGGTGCAAACGCCATTGCAGTCGATATGAATACACACCACAAAATAGTCAATAACAGGAACAGCCTGAGCATTTATGCCTCCCGTTGCGCTTCCCCAATGCTTTGTTGGCTAGTGACCACCATATACCTCGCCCCGCTGCTGAAGGGCGACGAAAGCCGCTGCTGTTATCTGCTGATCTGTCCAGTTTCTGGTTAACCATATAGTCAGAGCCGCGCCGGACAGGTGCCACCACAGCATTCGCTGTGTTGAGTCCTGTTTGATCAAGTGTTCAGAGGCCACCCACCAGGCGACCTGCATTTTCCTATCGTTGTTACCTTTCAAAATGAAAAGGTCGTACAGATATGAGTACGGGCTCAACTGCACTATTACCGGCTCGCCTGAGCCTTTGGCCAGGCTCCATACCCACTCACGTTGCGCAGTGGATATAGCTTGAGAGGGGGGCGAAGGATACTGCGAAATTCTGCTCAGACCGACCCAATAGGCAGCCCAAGGCAGGATCAGTGCCAGTCCGAGAGTCCCGATGAGCAAAAAGCCGACACGACGCATCATGAGGCTGAGTCCCTTTGCCAGAAAGTAACCATCGCTGCCTTTTTCCTATTGTGGGGGACTTATGGAATAGTGCTTTGTAAAGGCGAGTCATGTGAGCCGCGCATGAGGCGGCTCTCAACCAAGAATGGATGCGACGGACACACAATGAACACTGCTCAACTATCGATTCGACAGTACATCAAAGCCAAGGACGGCAACCGTCCACATTTGTTAGACCAGGCCTTTGCGCCGGACGCGATCCTGGACATGGTCGTGCACACCGGATCCATCTCGTTTCCACCCCACGTCGAAGGCCTTGGGCCTATCGGTGATGTGCTGGTCAGGCGGTTCGGCCAGACCTTCGAAAACGTCTATACCTTCTGCCTGGGACACCCACCTGAACCGCAGGCCAAAACCTTCCAGTGCAAATGGCTGGTCGGCATGTCCGACAAGCACTCCGGTGAAGCCCGGGTCGGTTGCGGTCTGTATGAATGGCAGTTCAGCCCCGAGTCGGGACTTGTCCAGAGGCTCACTATCACCATCGAGCACATGAAAACCCTGCCAGCGACTGATCTGCACTGCATCATGGAGTGGCTATCGCATCTGGATTACCCATGGTGCCGCCCGCAAGCGTTAGTGAGCAATGCTCCAGACATAGACACGCTTGAAGAGGTGATCCATTACGTGAAGCAGGGCTGATCGCGCTATCTCAACAGTCGCTCAACCTGCGCCAACTCCCAGGTGCTCAGTAAACTGACCGGGTCAGTGCCGTAACGCCAGGCCTGGAGTGTTCCCTCGCGACCGTCCGGACTCCGGCAGTGTTGGCAGTGGTGCAAGCGGTTGCCGTCGAAGTCGAGGGTCAGATGCCAGCCTTCGATATCGACCTGTACCTGACCGGGTTCACACGGTTCGTGGAGGCGCCGCAACGGGAGGACTTCCAGGGCGGCGTCTCGCAGGCGTTGGCAGACTTCGCGGGCGGTGAGGGCGGGTGTCGGGGTTAGGCTCTGCAAGGTCATTCTCATTCTTGGGAGTAGCTTTTGGAGCATTGTAACGAGACACGCCGGCGTCATATCACCGGATACGGATTTTCGGCGTCACGGACATGCCGACTCGCAGCTTCGCCGCCGCGGGCTGATCGGGATCGATGCGAATGCGTACAGGCAAGCGCTGGACGATTTTCGTGAAGTTGCCAGTGGCGTTGTGTGGCGCGACGGCGGAGTAGGTGACTCCGCTGGCCGGTCCCAGGCTGTCCACCGTTCCTTGCAGCGTCTCGCCCGGCAAGGCATCCACCTCGATATCCACGGCTTGACCCTTTTGTACGCGCGCCAGTTGCGTCTCCCTGTAGTTGGCCGTGACATAGACGGCATCGAGCGGAACAATCGCCAGCAAGGGTTTCCCTGCATTGACGAAGGCGCCGATACGTACCGATTTCTGCCCGATCGTGCCGCCGATCGGCGCAGTGATGCGGGTATAGGAAAGTTTCAGCTCTGCGGTGGCTTGTGCGGCTTGCGCGTGGGCAAGAGCCGCCCTGGCTTTCTCCAGATCAGCTTTCAGGATATCCACTTGCTGCCGAGCGGCCTGTAAACCCGCCTGGCTCGTTTCCCCACGGGCCTGTTGAATGCTCAGTTGCGCTTCGGCCTGTTGCCGCGCTTGCACGGTTCCCGAGCCGTCGGTGGCCAGGTTGCGATAACGGGTCTGATTGACGCTGGCCAGCTTGAGCGCAGCGTCGTCTGCGGCAACGGCCGCTTGGGCCTGGCGGATGGCGGTTTCCTGCTGAATCAGGTGTGCTTGCAGGCTGGCGATGCCGGCCCGGGCACTGGCGACCTCGGCCTTCGCCGCGTTCAGGGTCGCAACGAAATCACGGTCGTCAATGATCGCGAGTAGATCGCCTTTCTTGACCAGCTGGTTGTCTTCGACCATCACTGAGTCGACCGTTCCCGACACCTGCGGTGCAACCGTGGTGAAGTCGGCGAGGACGTAGGCATCGTCCGTGGACTGGGTCGATGCGCTGGATTCGGGGCGATTGAGATAGAGAACACCGCCGATCGCCACTGCAAGCAGTAGCACCGCGCTGATGATCCTGGCTTTCTTTGGCAAGGCCATGATGGGTTATCCGTGTGAGGAAGATGAAGGAGAGGAAGAGGGCGAGGCCACATGCACGTCGGGTGCGGGGATGTAGGTCAGCCGCAGCACCAGAGGAATCAACACCAGCGCCAGAATGCCCAGCACGCGATAGGCGTCGGCGATCGACAGCACCTGCGACTGCTGCCCGATGAGGTCCATCAATTGGGACGGCTCAAGCGCCAGGGCGTTATCTGTCAGGGCTGCATGGTCCAGCAGCATTTCCCCATGGAAACGACTGCGCACGGTCATCAGCTGTCCGACCACTGCCGCACCGGCCAGTGAACCGAAGGCGCGCAGGGTGTTGATGGTGCCGGACACATAAGGTCCTTCGGGGGGCTGCACAACGCTGGTGACCAGAAACAGCATCGATACCACCGCCATTGGCTGGCCGAACGCTTGCAGCGTTTGCACCACGACGAACTGCTCGCGGTTCCAGTCGGAAGTCAATTGCGCCCCGCAAAAACAAGCCAGCGCGATCAACAACAGCCCCAACGCGAACACGATGCGCGCATCGACCCGCTTCTGATACAGCAGCAGCGCCACGACAGGCCCCAGGACCAGTTGCGGTAAGGCGACGATCAAACCGATCGATGCCATTTGCAGGGGTCGGTAGTTCTGCAACGGGCCCAGATAGCTGGCCGGCAAGAGTGAGCTGGACATCAGCACCACCAACAGGCAGACGAACAGAATGCAGCCCAGCCCCAGGTTGCGGCGGCCGAGAATCTGCAATTTGATGAACGGTGAGGGGTGATACCACTCGGTCAGCAGGTAGACGGCCAGCAGTGCCAGTCCGGCCGCCAGCGATAAGGTGATCAAGGGCGAATGAAACCAGTCCAGCCGTACGCCTTGATCCAGTGCGACGGTGATCAAGCCGAGCGCGGGCACACCGCAGGCCATGCCGGACCAATTGGCCTGCCCAAAGCGTGGGATCTGGATGGGCTCTCGTGGCAATCCCCATCCGACCAACAATCCGGCGATGAGGGTCAGGGGAATGATCTGCCAGTACACCCAGCGCCAGTCGAACAGCCCATCCGTCCAGTACCCGGCCAGCCAGATCGAGAGATTGGGCGCGAAGGTCGCGGTCATCGCATACAGCGCCAGCCCATACAGCCGTATGGGCGCTGGCAGGAATTTCAGCGCCGCCATCATCAGCAACGGAATCGTCGTGCCGCAGGCAATGCCTTGCACAAAGCGCAAGGTCAGCAGCAGGTTCAGATCGTGGATGAAGGGCAGGATCACCGCCAGCAGTGCACAACTGCCGAGCATCCACAGTTCGAAGCGCCGCAGCGAAAGGGTAATGGCAAACCACGCCGCAAAGGGCATGGCAATCAATTCCCCGGCGCTGTACGCGGTGGTCAGCCAGGAGGCGTCGTCGAGGCCAAAACCGAGTGCACCGCGTACATCGGCCAACGCCAATGCGCCGACGCGGGTGTTCAAACCCGCCATCATGGCCGCGAGAAAAATCCCGACGAGACCTGCCATTGGGCGTATCGAGGGCTTGGCCACGGGCGTTGTGGTAGCAGGGACGTGCGCTGGCGACAGTGCGACTCCGTTCATTGGTCGGCCTTCGAGGGTGCAGCGACCGGAGACGCGAGGGCAACCGATGGAGGTGCCGTCGAATGATCGATGCCAGCCTGCGGGTCCCAACCGCCACCCAGCGACTTGTAGAGGTTGACCACGGTGAGCGTGGCGTTGGTCGCGCTGTCGTTGAGACTGGTTTGGCTGGCAAGCACATTGAGCTGCGCCGTCAGTACGCTCAGATAGTCCGTAGCGCCTTGCTGATAGCCGCGTTCGGCAGACTGCAGTGCTTGCTTGTTCTGTTCGTACGAATCCAGCAATTCAGCGTGCCGGCGTTGTTGGGCCGCCCAGGCATCCAGGGCATTGTCCACTTCATGCCAGGCTCGCAATACCGTTTGCCGATAAGCCAGCGCGGCGGTTTTTTGCCGTGATTCGTTCAGGGCCAGGCGTTGCGTCAACCGCCCTCCCTGGAAGATCGGGAGGTAAACCGTCGGGCCGACGGAAAAGAAGCGCGAGTCCCAACTCGCGAGATCGCCGCTTTCAAAAGCTTCCACGCCGACTTTTCCTTTCAAGCCGATACGCGGGTAGAAATCAGCCTTGGCCACACCGATGGCGGCTGTCGCGGCATGCAGCTGGGCTTCGGCGCGCAGGATGTCGGGTCGCCGGTGAGCCAATTCCGAAGGGACGCCGACCGGTACGCGGGTCGGCAGCGAAGGCAAGGGCATGGCTTGACGCAGTTGCGCATCGAGTGTGCGTGGCTGTTCTCCCATTAACAACGCCAGGGCATTCATCAGGGCATTGCGGCGCTGGGTCAGTTCGGGAACCAAGGCTTTGATCGTCGCCAATTGCGCGCGAGCGGACGAGGTTTCGAAGCGCGTCGCGACGCCGTTACGCTCGCGGCTTTCGGCCAGGCCGAGGGTGCGTTCGGCAATCCTCAGATTTTGCTGTGCAATGTCCAGTTGTGCCTGCGTTCCGCGCAACTGCAAATAGGTGCGCGCCACTTCGGCGGACAAAGCCACCCGTGCCGCTTCGCGGTCATACACCGTGGCTTCCAGGGTCGCTGCAGCACCTTCGCGCGTGCGCTGGGCACGGCCCCACAGATCGAGCTCCCAACTGGCATCGAATCCAAGCTGCCAGAAATTATCGGGGGCAGTAGGCGCTCCCAGGGCGGCGAACTTGCCATGTTCGCTGAGCCCCTCACGCGTGTAGCTGGCATTGGCCGCCACGCTGGGCAGCAACTGCGAGGAGGCGATGCCCAGTTGCGCCCGGCTTTGTTCAATGCGTTCGGAGGCTATGAGCAGATCAAGGTTGTCAGCCTGCGCACGTGATTGCAGCTCGGCGAGCACGGCGTCGTTGAACAACAACCACCACTGGGAGGGCACTGCGGCGTCGGAAGTCAGGGCGGCGCTTGGGTAGTCCTGTCTGGGCGCTAGCACCGTTTGGTGAAGACCGTTTTCAGGCTTCACGAAGTCGGGGCCGACCATGCAGCCGGCCAGCGAAACTGCCCCTAGGGTTGCGATTGCGCACTGCCGTAATTGTGAAAGCAGCCGTTGAGAAGTCATTGCAGCGTCCTGTCGAGGAAGGGAGCGCCCCAGGCCGATATCGTTGAACGGATGATGTCGGCCGAGTAGGGCGTCACCGAGCACGCAGCTGGCCGCGTGTGCGGGCGGTGCTGTCAGTGCACCGGAGTAAAAATGGGCTTGCTCTTGTCCTTCAACAGGACGACCAGAAACTTGGCGGGTTTGGTGAGGCTGGCGTTGCGCCCGACCGTGTGGACGTCGTCCGGGCCTTCGTAGAAGGTCTGGCCCGGTGTCAGCGTGACGGATTCGCCGCCGCGCACGCCCATCACAATCGAACCCTCCAGCACATAGATGAATCCGTGTGCATTGTGCCGATGCACGGGATCGCCTCCACCCGGTGGAAACTCCACCGTGATCATCACCGCCTCCTTATCGGGATAGTCCGCCAGTGCTTTGGTCATCAGCGGTGTTACCTGCGCCGGTGGCAATGCCTCCTGTGCGCCGGCGGTGCCGGTGGTCAATAGGAGTCCTATGGCGAAGGTTCTGAAAATGGACATGGCGTGTTCCTCGTTGTCGATTAGTAGATGGCGCAGCACCCTGGCGGGACTGCGC
>NZ_JBFTMK010000196.1:0-12206 GCF_056396965.1 Pseudomonas sp. 05N434 | reverse complement strand
GTTACTTAGCTCCTGTTCAAAGAACTTTAAGCCTGGATAATTTCTGCCTTTTCGGGGAGGCACTGTGCAACTCTCTCCCGTACGAGGTACATAGGATGCTTCGCCTTTAATGCTGAAACCAGGTGGCAATTCGGTTACCAGCGTGAAGCTATCCTGTTGTGCGACTGAACATCCTGTAGCCCCGAGCGTCCCCAAGCCGATGGCCGCAGCTCGAACAAGCCCAGTGAAAAAGTCTCGAGAAAACATTTTATTGTCCTTGTTCAGTGCAGTTTGGGTAGATGGTGCAATCACGCCCATCCGGCATTTTAAAGGGCTTGAAGTCGGTAGTGTTACCGCGACAAAACGCATAAGCGTCTGCAAGGTTTTTCCCCATGCACCGCTTCCAGCCTTCGGGGAATTTAACCCATGTATCTCCCATATATGGGGTTTCTTCCTTCGCAATTGAAAAGACGACTTTTATCGTTTTTCTCGCAAACTGAGCACGTTGCATAGGACCTTTTACATCTGAGTCACTTGCCTGATCCAGCGATTCCACAGATTTACATTTCAGAATCTTAACAATGTAACGATCAGGCCCTGCAGTGCGAAACAACCATTCGCACCTCTTTTGTAATACCAAGACAGGGGGAGGGCTTGGGGCTTCTGCRGATCCATCCCGAAAGGAAATCCCCGTGAACGCCCTGCCTAAATCGAGCCGATCAGCACCGTACTTCGCGTCAACCTGATATCCGAAGTTATAAAGTACCAAGGGGCAGCCACCTTCGTTACTGTACAGTGGGACTTCAAAGTATGCTGTTTGCGCTTCGTTACTAAGCTCTTGTTTAAAATTTTTTTTTCCTGGATAGTTTCTTCCTTCCCGAACCGGGACTGTACAGCTTTCCCCCGTGCGAGGAACGTAGGAGGCTTCACCTTTAAATTTGAACCCCGGCGGCAATTCCGTCACCAGCGTAAAACTGTCAGCAGACCTAACCGAACAACCAGAAACCGCCATGACACCCGCAACAGCGAACAACCAAAGCAAACGTCCCGAAAAGGTTGCGTCRGACACCTCCACCTCACCCACGCTCTGACTGACCCAGCTGCGCATCAAACACCCGCTGACACCGCGCAAAATGTTGCTCTGGCGTCTCACCCGGCAGCGGCTGCCAAGCCACATCGTCCGCGCACTTGGGATCAAGTCTGAGGCTGAGCATGAACTCGCGCTGTTCCGGCGTGTTCCATTGCCAGGCCTCAAGCAGGTCCATCTGTTCTTCCAGCCATTCGCGGACGTTGCGGGTTTCGGAGAGTTTGGCGGCGGCCTCGATGTGGTACACCAGCAACCAGCGCTTAAGATTTTCGCGCAAGATACTGCGCGTACGTTCCGGCGAGTTTGGAATTCGCATCCACGGCGCGGGGTTTGGCACCGGGTACGTGCCGGGCCTGGCGTTATCCGCGCTTTTCCACTGCTCCTTGTCCCAATACAGCACGCTGCTGATCGGGCCCAGCAGCAAGGGGCGTTCGGCCTCGCTCAGGTTGGCGAGGCAGCGAGCAATCACGCGATTGTCCTGAAAACGGAACAACGAGCGTTCGCCGTCTTCCTCAATCACCATTCGCGCTTGCCAGTGTTGGGTCAAGCCGTCGAGGTCGGCCTTGTCCATGCTGCCGATCCAGCCCCAGTTGCGCTGTGGGTCGTCCAGCAGTTGGCGAAAGGCATCGGCGCCGGGGTTGTGCAGTTCGGTCAGCCACGGGCTGATGGCGGCGAACTCGGCGTATTGGGTGCGTCGATAGAGTTGCACCGAGCGCTGCATCAGGCCTGCGCTGTAGAGCGAGGTGACGGGGTTCGGTTCGGCGAGGCTGTCGAGGGCCAGGATCAGGACGCGATTGAGTTTTGCTTGTTCGCCAAGCCAGTTGYTCAGTGCGTCGCTCATGCTGTTGCCCCCAAATCACATTTGCCTTCACGGCAGGCTTCGCAAATCGGGCAGCGGATGTCGCCGGCAGCTCGGGCGGCTTTGGCCATGGCCATTTGCACGGCGGCCGGGACGAGCAGGGCACCGGCCTTGTCTTTGGCGGCGGCCCAGGGGATGACGGGGTCGAGAATCTGAATCCCCGTGCCCGCGCCGGGAGCGCCACCCGAGTTGACCTTCACCTCAGCCCCACTGATCGTCACACCCCCCGCATCAATCTTCACAAAGCTCCCGCCAGCCTTGGCCGTCAGCTCCATGCCACCCTCGACCACCACCTTCTCCCCGGCGTGGTAATGAATCTCCTGACCCGCCTCGACAAACTGCGCCGTGCCGATCTTCACGTGCTGGGTCACGCCCACGGTGAGGTGATCATCCGCCCGTGCTTCGGTCTTGCGGTCCAGATGGGTAATCCGGTGCTCTTCCACCTTGAACTCGCTGAACACGTTGGCTTCGATCGTGTCATGCCGTTCATTGCCGACGCGGATTTTCTGGTCGTGCTCGATGTTTTCATCCCAGTCGCGCTGGGCGTGCAGGTAGATCTGTTCCGCGCCTTTCTTGTCTTCGATGCGAAACTCGTTGTAGCCCTTGCCGCCCGGCGAGCTGAGGGTTTTGAAGGTGCTGCGGGTCTTGTTCGCCGGCAGGTCGTAGGGGACGACGTTTTCCTTGTGGTACAGGCAGCCTGTGATCAGCGGTTGGTCGGGGTCGCCCTCGAGGAAGGTGACGAGCACTTCCATGCCGACTCGTGGGATGGCGATGCCGCCGTAGGCGTTGCCGGCCCAGCCGCTGGCGACGCGTAGCCAGCAGCTGGTCTTGTCGTCGGCCTGGCCGTCGCGGTCCCAGTGGAATTGCACCTTGACCCTGCCGTATTCATCGCAGTGGATTTCTTCCCCCGGCGGGCCGGTGACGATGGCGGTCTGGCTGCCCAGCACTTGCGGTTTCGGGTGTTCCAGGGCCGGGCGGAAGTGCGCGTCCCACGGGGTGGCGAGGAAGCGGTTGCGGTAGCCCTGGTGGAAGTCGTCCTTGTTGTCGGTGACGTCGCTGGTGGTGTTCTCGCCGAGCACTTGCGGCTGTTTGCCCTCGTGGACGATTTCCAGCAGCAGCCACAGGTCGTTCCATTCGGCGCGCGGGTGTTCGCTGAGGGCCAGGAAGTGGCCGCTGACCAGGGTCGGTTCGTCGCCTTTGCCTTCGGCCAGTTGGTAGTCGCTGCGATGGCGCTCGAGGGCACGGGTTGCCAGTTGCTTGCCGCGCGCGCGGTCGGTGAAACGGCCGGGGTAGTCGTAGTCTTCGAGGTCCGGGGCGAACGCGCTTTTGGCCGCGCTTTCCGGCAGCAGCCGGGGTTTTTCGAAGTCGTAGTCGCGGCGGCTGACGCGGGTAGTGCGGGTTTCCAGGCGCAGGTTGAAGCGCTTGATCACCGGTTTTTCGGCGGCCATGCCGGAGTCCTGCTGGTAGCTCACTGGCGCCAGCTTGCGGAACACCGTCTGGTCATCGCCGAACACCAGTTTGTGGCCGCTGGTCGAGTGCTGGAAGTGGAAATGGATGCCTTCCTCTTCGCACAGGCGCTGGATGAAATGCAGGTCGGATTCGTCGTACTGCACGCAGTACACGCGCTCCGGGTAGATCGCGCCGAGCTGGAAGCTGTAGGCGTCGGCCAGAATGCCGCGGGCCTCGAGGACCTGGGCGATGATCTTCGGCACGCTGAGGTGCTGGAAAATCTGTTGGTCGTGGTTGTGGCGCAGGTAAGCCAGTTGCGGCACCAGGCTGATGCTGTAGCGGGTCAGGCTCTTGCCGGAATCGCCTTGCTCGATGCGGTACACCAGTCCGTGGATTTTGCCTTGGCCGGTGGCGCCGAAGGTCAGACAACCGGGCTTGTGCAGCAGCTCTTCGAGTTTCAGGTCGGGGCGGGTGCTGACCAGTTCGATGTCGAAACAGAACGGCTGGTTGAGGGCCTCGCGGCCGATGAAGCTGAGCACCTGAAGGTCGACGGAAACGCCTTCGAGGGTGAGGGAGATATGGATTGCGTTTGCGTCCAGCATGCCTTGAATTCCGTCCTTTGAAAAAGCAGGGGGCGGATGGTGCAGTATTAAATGGCCATGTTCAAGGCGAAAATGCCGTAGGTCAGGGGCCTGACGCTTGTAGGRCTTTCCCCTATAGCTGAGGTTTTGCACGATGAATACAGGCACTTTTCGAGGCAATTGACCGCTACGCCATATAAAAAAGCAGTAGGCCCGATCGTGGTGACCTGGCCGGAGAGCAGGCCGTTCGACGTCTCATTGACGACGAACACGGTCGCTTGCGCCTCACGGAACTGGCAAGAGAGGAACTGTGTAATGGTGCTGGTGATCGTCAGGTTCATCCATTTCGATGGAGGGACCGCATAGTAGCGGGTGTACTTGTTGAACGGATGCTGCTCACCATCGGCCGGCAGCGGATAGTTGCTGAGCCCCGATGTGTTGGTCGGCATGCTGACACTTCCCAGCCAGATTTCGACCTGTGATTTACCGGCGTTGCTGGACAGTGAGACCGAAACGGTTTGAGTATCGGTGCCCGAGACAAAACCCAACGATGCCAGGCCTGCATTGGCCGTGGTGCCAGGTACCGTGATCGGTACGGGCGGCTGGCTGTTGCTCCAGTTCACGGAGACAGTCGAGTTGTTGTCATTTTGCGCGGAGTTGTAGATAAAGATCCCATACAGCTGGCCTGGGCTAAGCGCGGTACAGGTGGCTGTATCACCTGCGGTGAGCGTAATGCGTTGTCCGCCGTTCCAGTTAATTTGGGCAGCTGAGATAGCGACACTTTCCATGTTGGAGTTCCTTTTCCTGTTGTGGTGGTATAAGGATTCGCACAGCAATTGTCCTTACCTGCGCCGTGCGTGGAAAAGATACTAGTTGAAGGCATGTAGCGGTCAAGTAACTAACTGGTTGTAGTTGGCTGCATATGATTATTTTTTGGAATAGTTGCAAGTATAAATCGCTATAAATTTTCTCGGGCATAAAAAATATAAAGCTGTCAATGACCGCTTATCTTTTGTACGGGTTTTATTTTTTAAATTGCAATAAGACTATATCTAAAAAATATAATGGGAGAAAAGATGTAGCGCTCAATGAAGAAAGATATGCAAGCTGTCTTTTATTCAAGTCCTGCGGCAGGCCCTGAAATCAGGACCTGCCATAGTAGAGGAGGTATGGGGTGTGTATTTCAGCTCAACTGCCGCCGATACGGCAAATCCGGCCCGGTCTTGCTGCAGGTCAACGCGGCGGCGCTCACCGCAAACCTGAGCATCCCGTCAATCTGCTCACGGCTCAGCCGCTGCACACCCGCAACCGAATCCAGCTGCTGCTCGGTCAGCCAGGTAATCAGCGCCGCCTGGAAGGTATCGCCAGCCCCAACGGTGTCGGCAATCTTCACCGAACAGGCCGGCACCGACCATGTGCCATGAGCCCGGCTGAACACTGTCGCCCCCTGACCGCCACGGGTCAGGAACACCAACTGACAACGATGCTCCAGCCAGCCTTCGATCACGCGCTGCGGATCCTGCTCGGGATACAACAGGCTCAAATCTTCGTCGCTGACCTTGATCAGGTCGGCAAGCTCCACCAGGGTGGCGATCCGTGAACGCCACAACTCGATGTTCGGCTCGGGATTCAGGCGCACGTTCGGGTCGAGGCTGATCAGGCGTTTGCCACTTTCGCGCTGCACCAGCGCCAGCAAGGTATCGGCAACCGGTTGCACCACCAGCGAGAACGAGCCGATGTGCAAGCCGCGCACTTCAGGCCCCAGTTGCGGCAGATGCGCAAGGCTCAACTGCCGATCCGCGCAGCCTTCGCCGCGAAAGCTGTAGTGGGGTGAGCCATTGGCACCGACCGCGACCATCGCCAGCGTGGTCGGCGCGGCGAAGTCCACGAGGTAATCCGGGCGCACGCCTTCATCCTGCAGCACTTGCTGCAAGCGGCGGCCGAGGTAGTCGGTCGACAGTCCGGCAAACAGCGCGGCATCCACGCCCAAGCGGCGCAACCCCACTGCAACGTTGAACGGCGAGCCGCCGGCAATTGCCTTGAAATTCACTTTGGATGCCAGGCCGCTGGCATCGTCTTCGCTGAAGAAATCGAATAGCGCTTCACCACACACCAGATACATAGTTGCTCGCTCTTTAAAGGGTTGCGACATGCTGTTGATAGCGTTCGTAGGCCTGCTGACAGGCCTGTACATTTTCTGCAATCGGCAGGGTTTCACTGGCCAGGTCGAGCTTCACGCAGCGCTCGCACAAGTCCGCCAGGCTGTCTTCGTGGCCGTTTGCCCAAGACTTGCACCACGCCGCCTGAATCGCTGCGCCAAGCGCCGCGGCCTCGCTCTGTTCGGTACAAATCACTGGCGTATTCATGATGTCGGCGACGATTTGCCGCCACACCGGGCTCTTCGAGCCGCCTCCGGTCAGGCAGATGCTGCGGCTTTGTAAGCCATTGTGGCGCAGCAGGTCCAGCCCGTAACGCAAACCGAAGGTGGTGCCTTCCACCACGGCGCGGCACAGGTTGGCCCGGGTCAGGTTGGTCATGGTCAACCCCAGCAGGCTGCCGCTGGCATGGGGCAGGGCGGGAACGCGTTCGCCATTGAGGAACGGCAGCATGCACACGCCTTCAGCACCAATCGGCGCGTGTTCGACCAAGGCGTTGAACTGCTCGATATCCAGTTCGAACAACTCGCGAATCGCGCCGGTGGCATTGGTCAGGTTCATGGTGCAAATCAGCGGCAGCCAGCCGCCGCTGGAGGAACAGAACGTCGCCACCGAGGCGTCCGGACTGACGTGCGCCTGCTCGGCATAGGCGTAGACCGTCCCCGAAGAGCCGAGGCTCATGGTGATCGCGCCGGGCTTGATGTTGCCGGTGCCGATCGCGCCCATCATGTTGTCGCCACCGCCGCTGGAGACCAGGGCCTTGGGGTTGATGCCCAGATGCTCGGCGATGCCCGGCAGGATCGTACCGACCGGCTGGTGGGCATCGATCAGCTCCGGGAGCGCGGCTTGCAGGCGCCCGCTGGGGTCGATGTCGCGCAGCAGTTGCAAGTCCCACTGGCGCGTACGTACGTTGAAATAGCCGGTGCCCGACGCATCGCCGTACTCGCTGCAACTGCGACCGGTGAGCCAATAGTTGAGGTAGTCATGGGGCAGCAGGATACGGGCGATGCGGGCGAAAATTTCCGGGTGTTGTTCTTTGGTCCAGAGCAGCTTGGACACGGTGTAGCCCGGCGCGATAACGATGCCGAGGCGCTCCAGGGAGCCTTTTTCACCGCCCAGATGAGCCAGTAGACGACCATTCTCCGGGGTGGATTCGGTATCGCACCAGAGCTTGGCCGGGCGCAGTACCTGGCCGTGATCGTCGAGCAGCACCAGACCATGCTGCTGGCCGGAAACGCCGATGCCGAGGATGGCCTGACCATCGACATCCGCGGCGAGCAACGCGCGACGGGTGGCCTGGGTAAAGGCTTCCAGCCACTGGGCAGTGTCTTGCTCGCGACGGCCATTGGGGCCGCTGATGAGGCTGTGGACAGCAGCGCCCTGACCGAGGACCTGACCGCTGTGTGCGTCGAGGATCACGGCTTTGGTGCCTTGGGTGCCGCAGTCGATGCCCAGGAATAGTTGTTGGTTTGCCATGGAAACACCCTACCGAAGATTGTTCCCACGTTCTGCGTGGGAATGCATCAATGGACGCTCTGCGTCCGCTTCTGGATGGGACGCGGAGCGTCCCGGGCTGCATTCCCACGCAGAGCGTGGGAATAATCAGACGGCCAGCACTCGTTCGAGCGTCTGCGTCACGCCAACTTCCCGCAAGCTGTTACAGCACCACTCGAACGCCGCGACGAACTCTGGCGAACGCGGAATCGCCGTGCCGAAAATCTCCTCAACCTCCAGCAGCCGCTGGGTGATCAATGCATCATCGGCCACCAGCGCCTGACAGAACGCCGCCCGCGGATCCGGAATTGCATAGGTCTGACCGTTCTCATCCACGCCTTTGAGGTACAGCGCCCAGGCCGCCACCACCAGCGCCGCACGTTTGGTCTCGCGGCCGTCGGCGATCAAGCGGTTGAGGGTCGGCACGGTGAATTTCGGAAACTTCGATGAGCCGTCCGAACACACCCGCTCCAGTTGATCGGCAATCGCCTGATTGGAGAAGCGCGCCACCAGGGTGTTTTTGTACTCGGTCAAATCGATGCCCGGCACCGGCGCCAGTTGCGGCGTCACGTCCAGGTCCATGTAGGCGCGCATGTAGCGCACGAACAGCGGGTCGTTCATGGTTTCGTGAACGAAGCGGTAACCCTTCAAAAAACCCAGATAAGTCAGGGCCAGGTGACTGCCGTTGAGCAGTTTGATCTTCATCTCTTCGTAAGGCGTGACGTCGTCGGTGAACTGCACGCCGACTTTTTCCCAGGCCGGGCGACCGTTGACGAATTTATCTTCCAGCACCCACTGCACAAACGGTTCGCAGACCACTGGCCAGGCGTCGTCAATGCTGTGTTTGTCGTGCAATTGCAGGCGATGCTGGATGCTGGTCATCGGCGTGATGCGGTCGACCATGGCGTTGGGGAAGCTGACGTTGCGCTCGATCCAGTCGCGCAGGTCGGCATCGCGCAGGGCGGCGAATGCGAGCAAGGCTTTGCGGGTCACCGCGCCGTTGTGCGGCAGGTTATCGCAGGACATCAGCGTGAACGCGGGCGTGCCGGCGGCACGCCGTTTGGCCAGCGCGGCGCAGAGGAAGCCGAACACGGTTTTCGGCGTGTTCGGATTGCTCAGGTCGTGCTGGATCTGTGGCAGATGCGTCATGAACTCGCCGTTGCTGTCGTCGATGCAGTAGCCGCCCTCGGTGATGGTCAGCGAGACGATGCGGATCTCGGGGCTGGCCAGTTTATCGATCAGCGCCTCGGCGCCGTCTTCGGCCAGCAGCATGTCGCGGATCGCGCCGATGACTCGCACTTCGGTGTCGTCGGTATCGCCGAGTTCAAACAAGGTGAACAGGTAATCCTGTTCTTTGAGATCGTCCCGGGCACGACGGTCTTCGGTGCGCAGGCCGACCCCGCAGATGGCCCAGTCCAGTGCTTCGCCGGTGTTCATCAAGGCGTCGGTGTAGTACGCCTGATGTGCGCGGTGGAAACCGCCGACGCCAATGTGCGCGATGCCCTGGCGAGTGTCGCTCAGGGTGTAGGCGGGCAGGGCCACCTTGGGGGCGAGGCGGTTGAGGTTGGATTTATTCAGTTTCATCGCATGTTCTCTGAGATCAGGCTGCGGCGCGCAGTGGACGGGTCAGCGCCACGCCGTCGGCATCGAATAAATGGCAGTGCTCGGCGTCCAGGTGCAGGCTCAGGGTTTCGCCATAACGGCTGGCCAGATCGCCGCGAACGCGCATGGTCAACGCTTCGCCGGACGACGTCAGCACATGGCAGAAGGTGTCGCTGCCCAAACGTTCGCTGACATCGGCGGTGACTTGCAACGTGCAGTCGCCAGGTTGTGCCAGCTCCAGGTGTTCCGGGCGTATGCCCAGGGTCACCGCGCCGCCGACGCTCAGGTTGGCCGCGCTCAGCGGCAGAGTGATGCGGGTGCCGGCGTCCAGCAGCACTTCGCAGCCCCGGCTTTCAATACGGGTGACTTTGCCTTTGAGGAAGCCCATTTTCGGTGTGCCGAGAAAACCTGCGACAAACAGGTTGGCCGGCTGGTGATACAGGTCCAGTGGCGAACCGACCTGCTCGATCTTGCCGCCGTTGAGCACGACGACTTTGTCGGCCATGGTCATGGCTTCGACCTGATCGTGGGTCACGTAGATCAKGGTGGCTTGCAGTTCTTTGTGCAGGCGCAACAGTTCCAGGCGCATTTGCACCCGCAGGGCGGCGTCGAGGTTGGACAGCGGTTCGTCGAACAGGAAAATTTTCGGGTTACGCACGATGGCCCGGCCGATCGCTACGCGCTGACGCTGACCGCCGGACAGCTGTTTCGGTTTACGTTCGAGCATCGGCCCGAGCTCCAGAATGCGCGCTGCTTCGCCGACCTTCTTCTCGACTTCGGCTTTCGCTACACCGGCCAGGTCGAGGGCGAASGACATGTTYTTRCGCACGCTCATGTGCGGGTASAGGGCGTAGGTCTGGAACACCATCGCCAGGTCGCGCTTGGCCGGGCTGACTTCGGTGATGTCGCGGCCATCGAGCTCGATGGTGCCGCCGCTGACTTCTTCAAGGCCGGCGATCAGCCGCAGCAGGGTGGACTTGCCGCAACCCGACGGGCCGACGAACACCACGAATTCCTTGTCGTTCACTTCCAGGTCGATGCCTTTGATAATAGAAAAACCTTCGAAGCCTTTTTGCAGATTTTTGATTTTCAGGTTGGCCATGATGGCGCTCCGTTATGTTTATTCTTTGAGGGCTATTTCACGGCGCCAAACGACAGGCCGCGGACCAGCTGTTTCTGGCTGATCCAGCCGAAGATCAGTATCGGCGCGCAAGCCAGGGTCGACACCGCCGACAACTTGGCCCAGAACAAACCTTCGGGGCTTGAGTAAGAGGCGATCAGTGCGGTCAGTGGCGCGGCTTTGGACGAGGTCAGGTTCAGCGACCAGAACGCCTCGTTCCAGCACAGGATCAGCGACAGCAACACCGTGGAAGCCAAGCCACCCTTGGCGATCGGCAGCAGCACCCGGACCATTTCCTGCCACAGGGTGGCGCCGTCCAGGCGTGCGGCTTCGAGGATGTCCTTGGGGATGTCTTTGAAGTAGGTGTAAACCATCCAGACCACGATCGGCAGGTTGATCAGCGTGTAGATCACGATCAGCGCGATTCGCGTATCCAGCAGGCCAAAGCTCTTGGCCAACAGGTAGATAGGCATCAGCACGCCCACTGGCGGCAGCATCTTGGTGGAGAGCATCCACAGCAACGTGCCTTTGGTGCGCTGGGTTTCGTAGAACGCCATGGAATAGGCGGCCGGCACCGCGATCAGCAGGCACAAAGCGGTGGCGCTGAAGGAAATCACCACCGAGTTCCAGGCGAAGCTGAAGTAATCGCTACGCTCGTTGATGTGCAGGTAGTTCGAAAGCGTCGGCGTGAAGATGAACTGCGGTGGCGTGGCGAAGGCGTCGATTTCGGTCTTGAAACTGGTCAGCACCATCCAGAAGATCGGGAAGAAAATCACGATCGCGATGGCCCAGGCCAGGGTGCCGAGCAGCAGGCTTTGCAGACGACGGGATTGTTGAAGAGTCATGGCGCGGGCCTCAGGCTTTGTCTGTCAGGTTTTTGCCGATCATGCGCACCAGCACGATGGCCGCGATGTTGGCAATCACCACCGCGATCAAACCACCGGCGGAGGCCATGCCGACGTCGAACTGCACCAGCGCCTGGTTGTAGATCAGGTAGGCGAGGTTGGTCGAGGCGTAACCGGGGCCACCGTTGGTGGTGGTGAAGATTTCGGCGAACACCGACAGCAGGAAGATGGTTTCGATCATCACCACCACCGCAATTGGCCGGGCCAGGTGCGGCAAGGTCAGGTGCCAGAAAATCGCGATCGGGCCGGCACCGTCCAGGCGCGCGGCTTCCTTTTGTTCCTGGTCGAGGGACTGCATGGCAGTCATCAGGATCAGGATCGCGAAGGGCAACCATTGCCAGGACACAATGATGATGATCGACAGCAGCGGGTAGTGCGCCAGCCAGTCCACCGGCTGCGCGCCGAACAGCTTCCAGATGTAGGCGAGAATTCCCGAGACCGGGTGAAAGATCAGGTTCTTCCAGATCAGTGCACCGACGGTGGGCATGATGAAGAACGGCGAGATCAACATCACTCGCACGATGCCGCGACCGAGAAACTCACTGGCCTCCAGCAAAGCGCTGATCAACACGCCGAACACCACGCTGATCAGCAACACACTGCCCACCAGCAACAGGGTATTGGTGGCGCCGGGCAGGAAACCCGAATCGCTCAGGAAGTAGCTGAAGTTCTCCAGCCCCACGAATTCGTTTTCGCCGGGGTAGAGCAGGTTGTAGCGGATCATCGAAAAGTAAATGGTCATGCCCAACGGCACGATCATCCACAGCAGCAGCAACGCCACCGAGGGGCTGACCAGAAACCAGCCGGGGTTGGTCAACCGGCTTTTACGCACCGGTTGCGGGATGTCCATGTGAGCTTTGACAGTGGTTGAAGTATTCATGGCGATCAGAACCGATTGGGAACAGACAAATGAAGATCAACTGTAGGGGCGAGGCTTGTGTGGTGAGGGAGCTTGCTCCCGCTGGGTCGCGAAG
>NZ_JBFTMK010000195.1:0-8081 GCF_056396965.1 Pseudomonas sp. 05N434 | reverse complement strand
CCCCAATCCGCCGACCGTTACCCGCTTGCTCGCGGCATCATCGACGAAACCGCTGGTGGGTAAATACTGCTTCACATAACCCTGGCAATACGCCGCCGGATTGTTCATCACATACCGGCACGAGCAGTATTCCTTGGCGGTGTAAGCACTGATGATGTCGGGAAAAGCCCACAGCGCCACGCGTTCCTGCCAGACCCAGCCGAGCACGGCGATCAGCAGCACCAGCAACAGCGTGCTGAACGGCCGACGGCGAATGAAACTGCGACGGCTCATGGCTGCACCTTCATGGCAAACGCCTTGAGCGCGAGTTTGAGCAGTTCGTTATGCCGGTAACTTCCATCGCGATCATCGCCGTAGCGGACGATCACCAGCTTTTCGCTGGGAATCACATACATCGCCTGGCCCCAATGGCCCAGCGCGGCGAAGGTGTCGACGGGCGCATCGGGCCAGGGTTGTGCTGCACCGTCCACCGCTCGATTGRGCCACCAATGCCCGCCAGGCACCGCTTCATCCTGGTTGGCTCGGTAGCGGGCGAACGGCTCACGGCTGAAGTCGACCCACGCCTTGGGCAGCAGCTGCCGCTCGCGCCAGCGACCGTCGCGCGCCATCAACAGGCCGACCCGTGCCAGGTCCCGGGCGGTGAGGTAGGCATAGGACGATGCGACAAATGTCCCCGTGGCATCCGCCTCCCAAACCGCGCCGCGAATGCCCAAGGGTTCGAACAATGCGGTCCACGGATAATCCGGATATCGGGCCGGGCCAACAATGGCTTTCAACGCGGCGGAAAGCAGATTGCTGTCGCCGCTGGAGTAGCGGAAGGCCTGACCGGGCCTGGCGTACGCGTCATGGTCGGCGGTAAACGCAGCCATGTCGCGATGACCTCGGGTGTAGAGCATCGCTACCACCGAGGACTTCAACGGTGCGTACTCATAGTCTTCCTGCCAATCCAGGCCCGAGGCCCAATGCAGCAAGTCGGCCATGGTCATGGCGGGGTGTTTTTCCAGCGCTGGATAGAACTGCACCGCCGGGTCCTGCAATTTGAACAGACCTTCGCCATAGGCCACGCCGAGCACCGTGGCCATCAGGCTTTTGCTGATCGACCAGGTCAGGTGCGGGGTGTCGGCACGGGTCGGGCCGGCGTAGCGCTCGTAGACGAGTTGGCCGTCATGGATCACCAGCAAGGCATCGGTGCGGATGCCCTCGCGGGTGGTGTCGTTGCAGAGTGGGAAAGCGTAGTTTTCCAGGGCTTGAACGGCCGGACCGGTGACTGTCGGGCCGGGCAACCATTGCTCGGCCGGCCAGTTTTCGGCCTGGGCCGTGAAGCTGAACAGCAGGATGGAAATCAGCGACAAGCCTTTGAACATGGAGGACGCTCGGAGGATGAACCTGCTGAGCCTAGTCGAGGTTGATGACAGTTTTGGGAGGCCCGTCACCCTAACGAAGATCCCGCCAACGCCTTGGCCAACCGCTTGCCCCGCGCCCCTGCCGCCAGATCCATCACGGCCTGATCGCGCTGCCACATCGCCGCCCACTGCGGCGGGCCGTCGGTCATGGCCTGATTCACTTCAGCCTTGAGCCCGTCGAACTGTGCAAACAAACCACCCAGCAACACATGCCCGGCCGGATTGTTCGGCGCCTGGCGGCTGACTTCCGCGCACCCGGCCAGCAGCGCCAGCAAACGCAGTTGCAAGGTGTGCGGCCAGTCGTTGTCCTGGCCGATGCCGAACAGCCACGCGGTCATCGCACTCAGCACATAAATGTCTTCCAGGGTACGGAACGGTTTGACGTAAGCATCCCAGCCATCCCCCGCCAGCAATTCGCACAGCGCGTTGTCGAGAAACAGCCGACCGTGGCTGATCTCGGGCATCAACGGCAACGGCGCGAGTTTCTCCAGACGCACGCCTGGTTCGCCGGGGTAAACCACCGCCAGACTCAGGCGCGGATCGCTGCCAGGCTCTTCGCTGCGAGCGGCGACCAGCAGCCAGTCGGCGGCATCGCCGGCGGTGACGAAATCCTTGCGTCCGCTCAGACGCAGATCCCGCAGCCGGGTCTGCATGTCCGCCACCCGCAAGCTGCGTTGCTCGGTCGCGCACAACGCACCGAGGCTCAGCGGCGCGCTCGGCCAGAGCATGCGCAGCGCCGCTTGATACCCCACCAGAAACGCCAACCCCGGAGTCGCCATCAGGCGTCCGCCGTTCACCGCCAATTCGAACGGGGTGACCGTGCCCAAGCGGTGCAACAAGGTCGCGAAGCCTTCGCCAAGGTCGGGGTCGGCGGGCAGGCGATCGCTGCGGTTCAACAGGGTTTGCCAGGGCATAAGAGGCTCCTTGTGGGCTGTCATATAAGCATCACCAAAGCTTCATGGCGATGACACCGGGGCTACATAGCCTGACTTTGCACAACACGGCTGCATAAAGAAAGTCGATCGGCTGCAACCCAAGACGGGTGGCCAGCCCGTACGGAGATTCGCAATGACTCAGATCGCCCGCATCAGCGACACCGGCAATGAACGCCGCCTGCAAGCCGAACGCCTGGTGGGCGCCGAGGCACTGCAGGAAGCCCAGGCCTTGCGCTTCAACGTGTTCAGCGGCGAATTCAACGCCAGGCTGAAAGGCGCGGAATTGGGTCTGGACATGGATGACTATGATGTTCACTGCGCCCACATCGGCGTACGTGACTTGAACACCGGGCGCCTGGTGGCGACCACTCGTTTGCTCGACCACACGGCCGCCAGCAGCCTGGGAAAGTTCTACAGCGAAGAAGAATTCAGCCTGCATGGCCTGGTTCATCTGAAAGGCCCGATCCTGGAAATCGGTCGCACCTGCGTCGACCCGGCCTACCGCAACGGCGGCACCATCGCCGTGCTCTGGGGTGAACTGGCCGAAGTGCTGAACCAGGGCGGCTACAGCTATCTGATGGGTTGCGCGAGCATTCCGATGCAGGACGGCGGCATCCAGGCCCACGCGATCATGCAACGCCTGCGCGAACGTTACCTGTGCACCGAACACCTGCGGGCCGAGCCGAAGAAGCCATTGCCGACGCTGGACATTCCATCGAACGTCATCGCCGAAATGCCGCCGCTGCTCAAGGCCTACATGCGCCTGGGCGCAAAAATCTGCGGCGAGCCGTGCTGGGACGAAGACTTCCAGGTGGCCGACGTGTTCATCCTGCTCAAGCGCGACGAGCTCTGCCCGCGTTACGCCAAGCACTTCAAGGCGGCTGTGTAATGAGCCGCTTGCGGGTGTACGCGCGAATTGCGCGAGTGCTGATGGTGGTGGCGCTGGGCTTGACCATGGCCAGTGTGTTCGGCGCGTTCGAACGACTGRGGATTGCCCATTCGATGGTCCGTCGCCAGCGCTGGTCGCGGTTTTTCATGGCGCGGCTGAGCAATGCCCTGCCCTTTCATGTCACCGTCCATGGTCAATTGCCGAAGGCGCCGATGCTCTGGGTCAGCAACCATGTGTCCTGGACCGACATTCCGCTGCTGGGCATGCTCACGCCGCTGTCGTTCCTGTCCAAGGCTGAAGTGCGCACCTGGCCGGTGGCGGGCTGGTTGGCGGCCAAGGCTGGCAGCCTGTTCATTCGCCGTGGTTCAGGCGACAGTCAGTTGATCCGCAAACAGATGACTCGCCATCTGGAACAGGAACACCCGCTGCTGATGTTCCCGGAAGGCACCACCACCGATGGGCGTTCGCTGCGCACGTTTCATGGTCGTTTGCTGTCAGCGGCGATCGATTCCGAAGTGGCGCTGCAACCGGTGGCGATTCGTTATCTGCGCAACGGCGAGCTGGATACCCTGGCACCGTTCATTGGCGATGATGATTTGCTGTCACACCTGATGCGCTTGTTCGCCAATGATCGGGGTGAGGTGGAGATTCACCTGCTCAAGCCGATCGCTTGCGAAGGTCGCGAGCGTGCGGCACTGGCGTTCGAAGCGCAACAGGCGGTGCAGAAGGCGTTGTTTGGGGCGATTCCGGAACCCCGGCAAGTCCCGATTCGCCCCGCCATCGCCGCTTAAACACACTTTTCTGTGGGAGCGGGCTTGCTCTCTCCCACAGTGGTTTTATGTCGCCGRCTGACTCTGCACAAAATCCTGAAGCTGCGGATAGAACAACCGAAAATCCTCGCTCAACGGTTCATACAACCACCGCAACTCTTGCATCGCTGCGGCCAGCTCCTCGGGCCGCGTCAGCCTGCGTGAAATCCCCCGCAGTACCTGCTCCAGCACTTCGAATTCCTGATAAGCCCCCAACCAGTCATTGGCCACCATGTGCGGCGCAATCTTCGCCAGGCGCTCCGGCAACTGCGGCTCGGCCAGCAGCACCCGGTAAACATCCGAGGTGAACTGCGTAAGCGGACGGTCGGCGTACAGCGCCCAGTCCCGCGCCAGGCAATGGTCGAAAAACACATCGAGCACGATCCCGGCGTAACGCCTGCGCGTGATGGAAAACCGTGACAACGAGACATCCACCAACGGATGACGGTCGGTGAAGACATCGATGCTGCGATGCAACTGGATGGCCGCTTCGATCTCCGGATCGAACTGCCCCTGCAGCCGTCCCTTGACGAAGTCGCCATACAGACTGCCGAGCATTTGACCGGGGCGTTGGCCACCGAGGTGCAGATGTGCGAGATAGTTCATGGGCGCAGCTTAGCACTGCCTCACCAATATCGTTATAACCCGATATACCGATTTACGCAGTCATCAGACCGAAATCATATTGGTATATCGCGAAATACCGATTTAAAGTTCGCCCCATCGCGATATAACGTTTTACTCATCACGAGCCCCAAGCCATGAACCTCGACCTCGACGAAATAATAAAAGCCCTGGCACACCCGGTACGGCGAGAAATCCTGCACTGGCTCAAAGACCCGGCCGTCGAATTTCCCGACCAGACCCACAGCAACGAGCACGGCGTCTGCGCCGGGCAGATCGATCAACGTTGCGGTTTGTCGCAGTCCACGGTGTCCGCACACCTGGCGACCCTGCAACGCGCCGGCCTGATCAGCAGCCGCAAAGTCGGCCAGTGGCATTTTTTCAAACGCAACGAGGAAACCATCCAGGAATTCCTCCGCACCTTCAGCAAAGAGCTCTGACCCTTTACGTCAGTACGCCGATAAGGAATCAACCATGCCCCTCTCGCTACTCATTCTGGCCTTGAGCGCCTTCGCCATCGGCACCACCGAGTTCGTCATCATGGGCTTGCTGCCCGATGTGGCGGCGGACCTCGGCGTGTCGATCCCCGGCGCCGGCTGGCTGGTGACCGGTTACGCCCTGGGCGTGGCCATCGGCGCGCCGTTCATGGCACTGGCCACCGCCAGGCTGCCGCGCAAGGCCGCATTGGTAGCGTTGATGGGGATTTTCATCATCGGCAACCTGCTCTGCGCCCTGGCCAGTGACTACAACGTCCTGATGTTTGCCCGTGTGGTCACCGCCTTGTGCCATGGCGCGTTCTTCGGCATCGGTTCGGTGGTGGCGGCAGGCCTGGTGCCGGCCAACAAACGTGCGTCGGCCGTGGCCCTGATGTTCACCGGCCTGACCCTGGCCAACGTCCTCGGCGTACCGCTGGGCACCGCGCTCGGCCAGGAAGCCGGCTGGCGTTCGACCTTCTGGGCAGTGACCGTGATTGGTGTGATTGCGCTGATCGGTTTGATCCGCTTTCTGCCGGCCAAGCGCGATGAAGAGAAACTCGACATGCGCGCCGAACTGCGCGCCCTCAAGGGGGCCGGTATCTGGTTATCCCTGAGCATGACCGCCTTGTTCGCCGCGTCGGTCTTCACCTTGTTCACCTATGTCGCGCCGCTGTTGGGCGAAGTCACTGGTGTTTCCCCGCGTGGCGTGACCTGGACCCTGGTGCTCATCGGCCTGGGCCTGACAGTCGGCAACATCATCGGCGGCAAGCTGGCTGACAAAGGCATGGCGGCGACGCTGATCGGCGTGTTCATCACCATGGCGGTGGTCTCCACCGTGCTGACCTGGACCAGCGTGGCCCTGATCCCGACCGAAATCACCCTGTTCCTCTGGGCCACCGCGTGCTTTGCCGCCGTGCCGGCACTGCAAGTCAACGTGGTGACCTTCGGCAAGGCTGCACCGAACCTGGTGTCGACCCTGAACATCGGCGCCTTCAACGTCGGCAACGCACTCGGTGCCTGGGTCGGCGGCAGCGTCATCGCCCACGGCTTCGGCCTGACCCGCGTGCCACTCGCGGCAGCCGCACTGGCGGTGCTCGCCCTGCTGGTGACCCTGATTACTTTCCGTCAGAGCGGCGATGCCGAGCTGGCCCCCGCTACCCATTAATCGCTAAAAGAGAGCTATTAAATGACGACAATTTTCGATCCGATCAAACTGGGCGACCTCGAGTTGGCCAACCGCATCATCATGGCACCGTTGACCCGCTGCCGCGCCGACGAAGGCCGTGTGCCGAACGCGCTGATGGCCGAGTATTACGTGCAGCGCGCCTCTGCCGGCCTGATCCTCAGCGAAGCCACGTCGGTTACGCCGATGGGCGTCGGATACCCGGACACTCCCGGCATCTGGTCCAACGACCAGGTGCGCGGCTGGAGCAACGTGACCAAAGCGATCCACGGCGCGGGCGGCAAAATCTTCCTGCAACTGTGGCACGTGGGTCGGGTTTCCCACCCTTCGTACCTGAACGGCGAAGCACCGGTCGCACCGAGTGCCATCCAGCCTAAAGGCCATGTCAGCCTGGTTCGTCCATTGGCCGACTACCCAACTCCGCGCGCCCTGGAAACCGCTGAAATCGCCGACATCGTCGACGCTTACCGCGTGGGGGCCGAGAATGCCAAGGCCGCCGGTTTCGACGGCGTGGAAATCCACGGTGCCAACGGTTACCTGCTCGACCAGTTCCTGCAAAGCAGCACCAACCAGCGCACCGACAACTACGGTGGCTCCCTGGAAAACCGTGCGCGCCTGTTGCTGGAAGTGACTGACGCCGTGATCGAAGTCTGGGGCGCTGGCCGCGTCGGCATGCACCTGGCACCGCGCGCCGACTCCCATGACATGGGCGACGACAACCTGTCCGAGACCTTCACCTACGTCGCTCGCGAACTGGGAAAACGCGGCATCGCGTTCATCTGCTCGCGCGAAAAAGAAGGCGCCGACAGCCTCGGCCCGCAATTGAAAGAAGCCTTCGGCGGCCCGTACATCGCCAACGAACGCTTCACCAAGGACAGCGCCAACGAGTGGCTGGCCAGCGGCAAGGCCGACGCGGTGGCGTTTGGTGTGCCGTTCATCGCCAACCCGGACCTGCCAGCGCGCTTGAAGGCCGATGCACCGCTGAACGAGCCGCGTCCTGAACTGTTCTACGGCAAGGGCCCGGTCGGTTATATCGACTATCCGACGCTGTAAGCCTCGACCGTTGAAATGCAAAAGCCCCGACTCGAAAGAGCCGGGGCTTTTGCGTAAGGAAGATCAAAGGTCACTGAGGCAAATGCGATGCCTTTGGTCGGCTATTCGGCGCCCTTGTAGCCGGGGCGTTCACACTCATTCACATACTCGACACAAAATCCCTACAAAATACGTAGCTCGCTACCTATCAACCTGGCGAACGTACGTATATAAAAGCATCCCATTGCAAAAAAGCGCGCGAAGCAGGGACATTCCCCGCGTCATGCCTTGACAAAAACGGATCCAATTACGCATTTTGTTTCAATTGCGCAGGCTGGGACTCAAGCGCAGCATATCCAAACCTGTGTCGACCCAACGCTCGGCTTCGATGTGCAGTTGAAAACTGTCGGGAGCCAACAGCCACTGATACAGGATGCCATCGATGTAGGCATGCAAGCTGATGGCCGCGCGGGCAGCGTCGAGGTTTTCCGGTAACTGCCCGCGATTCACCGCATTACTCAGGGCCAGCGCGATTCGCACATTGCAATCGAGGCTGACCGTTCGGCGCTGCTGGCGCAGGTCGCACATTTCATCGGTGAATTCGCACTTATGAAACAGAATCTCGTTGATGCGTCGGGTTTTCGGGTCCATGGCAACTTGATGAAACAAATGAATCAGCAGTTTGCGCATGCAGCCCAGCGGGTCGAGTTCGTCTTGGCTTTCACTGGCC
>NZ_JBFTMK010000194.1:0-8081 GCF_056396965.1 Pseudomonas sp. 05N434 | reverse complement strand
GTCGAAAGCAGCGGCTTTAACGGGTTGTGTGATCTTGTATCGACCCGGCATCGGCAGATTCGGCGGGCTGAAGGAATCTGCCGTTTGGCGGGGTGAAAACAGTTGATCCGAATTTCTCAGGGGGCAAGTTCGGCGTAGTTCGTTTCGCGCAAGCCTTAACCTGAACACCATCGCAACCACTTCCCGGTTGCCGGACTCACGATGGGAAATGCCATGAATAGCAAAGTCGACGAAACCCCTCATTTGCTCCGTCAGCGCGATCAATTCGTGCCACGTGGCCTGGTTACCGCGCATCCGTTGGTGATCGATCGGGCCCTGGGTTCAGAATTGTGGGACGTGGACGGCAAGCGCTACCTGGACTTTGTCGGCGGTATCGGTGTGCTTAACATCGGTCACAACCACCCGAAGGTGGTCGCGGCGGTGCAGGCGCAGTTGCAAAAAATCTCCCACGCCTGTTTTCAGGTGGTGGCCTATAAGCCTTATCTCGACCTGGCCCAGCGCCTGTGCGAAATGATCGGCGGCCAGGACGCTTATAAAGCAGCGTTCTTCACCTCCGGCGCCGAAGCGGTGGAAAACGCGGTGAAGATTGCCCGCGCCCACACCAACCGCTCGGCGGTGATCGCCTTTCGTGGTGGGTTCCATGGCCGGACCTTGCTCGGCACCACGCTGACCGGCATGAGCCAGCCGTATAAACAGAACTTCGGGCCGTTCGCGCCGGAGGTTTTCCACACTCCGTATCCGAATGCCTATCGCGGCGTCACCAGCGACATGGCGCTCAAGGCACTGGACGAGTTGTTGGCGACCCAAGTGGCGCCTGAGCGGGTCGCGGCGATCATCATCGAACCGGTGCAGGGCGATGGCGGTTTCCTTGCGGCACCGGCGGAGTTTCTTCAGGCCCTGCGCGCGCTGACTGAAAAGCACGGCATCGTGCTGATCCTCGATGAGATCCAGACCGGTTTCGGGCGTACCGGCAAATGGTTCGGTTTCCAGCACGCCGGGATTCAGCCGGATCTGGTCACCGTGGCCAAGAGCCTGGCCGGCGGTTTGCCGCTGTCCGGTGTGGTCGGCAAAGCCGAGATCATGGACGCGCCATTGCCAGGCGGCCTCGGCGGTACTTACGGCGGCAACGCGCTGTCGTGCGCGGCGGCGCTGGCGGTGATCGAAGCCTACGAGCAAGAGCAGTTGCTGGCCCGTGGCGAAGCGTTGGGCGAGCGTCTGCGTCAGGGACTGTTGCGCTTGCAGGCCCGTTACCCACGGATCGGCGACGTGCGCGGCAGCGGCTTCATGCTGGCGATCGAGCTGATCAAGGATGACGAGGCACGGACCGCAGATGCCGACCTCAACCAACGACTGATCGATGAAGCCCGGGCCGGTGGCCTGTTGGTAATCAAGTGCGGCGTGCAACGCAACGTGTTGCGCTTCCTCGCGCCACTGGTGACCAGCGAAGCACAGATCGATGAAGCGTTGCAGATTCTCGACGCGGCACTGGCACGAGTCTTGAACTGAGCTCACGCCAGCTCACGGGCGCTGCCACACGGCATCGCCCGTGAGCATTTATGGAGCATGGATTGATGGAATGCATCATCGGAGGCTTTACACACCATGGGGCTGACTGATTATCGAGCGTTGCTGATCGATTGCGATGAGGTGCTGGTGGATCGCGATTCCGGAGTCTGGGCGGCGTTGCAGCCGCTGCTCGACAGCCGTGGCGGTCACCCGGACAAGGCACAGGTGCTGGCCGAATTCAGCGAGGTGGTGCGGGCGCTGTACCCGCGTTTCGGCGAGTTGGGCTTCAGTGGTTTGCTGTGTTTCGCCCACCGTCAATTGGCCGAGCGCTGGGCGTTGAAAGCCAGTTGGGAGGAGGGCATGAGCTTCGCCCGGTCCGTCGTCGGCTGGTCGTTGTTCGAGGATGCACCCGGCGCCATGCTGTACTTGCGCAAGTTTTATCGCCTGCTGGTGCATGGCGACCGTGACGCCGAAGATCGCGGCCTGCTGTGCGAACGCCTGGGGATCATGCCCGACGATTTTATTTCCCTGGCAAGCGACCCATTGCAGGACCATGACTGGCTGGCGGCCAATGACCTTGATGCCAACACCATCCTCCAGGTAACCCGGCCTGGCGCCCGGCAACCGGGGGCGGGGGCGGTCTGCCTGATCTGTCGCGGCCGGGCCAGACAACCGTCGCCGTGCGCGGCGGATTACTGCATTAACAGCATGGCGGATCTGGTGGCTCAGCATCAGCTGTCTTTACGGCGCTGATTTTGCTAGAAGATTGTCTTACAAACGGCAGTCAAGAGGTACGCAATGGAAGGTTTAGTAAAACTGGACCGAATCGACATCAGCATCCTGGTTGAGCTGCAAAAGGACGGGCGCATGACCAACGTCAGCCTGGCCGATGCCGTGGGCCTGTCGGCCAGCCCCTGCCTGCAACGGGTCAAGCGGCTGGAGTCGGCCGGGTATATTTCCAGCTACAAGGCTCACCTGAACCTGGCCAAGATCACCGACTCGGTCACGGTGTTCACCGAGATCACCTTGAGCGACCACAAGCGCGAAGACTTCGCCAAGTTCGAGTCCAATATCCGTCTGGTCGACGAAGTGCTCGAATGCCACCTGATCAGCGGTGGCTACGATTACCTGGTACGCTTCATGACACGCAGCATCCAGCATTATCAGGAAGTGGTCGAAAGCCTGCTGGACAAGAACATCGGCATCTCCAAGTATTTCAGCTACATCGTCATCAAGTCACCCGTACTGAAGGACGGCGTGCCGCTGCGCAAATTGTTGCGGCACTGAAGCTGACTCCACATCCCCCATTCCCTTGCAGCCTGCCGCGCCTTCGAAAGAGGCGCGCGACGGGCTCTGTGTAGCAGCTGCCGAGCAGCGCGAGGTGGCGTTCGGCTGCGTAGCAGTCGTAAACCCTGAATGCACGGTGTACCTGACGGATCGCAGTGACTGATTTTGCGGCTGCTTCGCCGCCGAACGCCGCCTCGCGCTGCTCGACAGCTGCTACGGAGAATTCGGTTTGGGCATGCACCTCAATCGGACATCGGGGCCGCACAACCGCTTCAACACGCTTCATGCTGGCGCAGGCCGTATAAACCGCTGTTTACGCGGCGAAAACAGTCTTCGTTTGCGTTACGGGCGATGAATTCGGAACAAAGCGCAAAATCGCCTGCGTTGTAATGCGTTCAGAGAGAGGGGCAGGTCGTTGCACGGTTTCAGTTCAACACTGTCGTTCTATCGAAAGGAAGGTCAGGTACCCTTGCCGCGGGCGCCGTCGCAGCTGCCGGCATCGGAAGTTGCCAGGCTGAAGAAACAGGGCTGAGCCAGCGGTAGTCCACTGACCAAGACATGAGTGACTGATATGACCCTATCCACAAGCGTGGCAGGGCAGGCGGGAAGTGTTTCCCCTGCGCTGGCCACCAGCGTTGCCAAAACCAACACCCGGATGTTGGCCATCGATGCCTTGCGCGGCTTCGTCATGCTGTTGATGCTCATCGACCATGTGCGCGAAACCTTTCTGCTGCACCGTCAGGTCACCGACCCGATCGATGCGCTGAGCGTGACCCCGGACCTGTTCTTCACCCGCCTGCTGAGCACCCTTTGCGCCCCGGTGTTCATCTTCCTCACCGGGTTGTCGGCCTGGCTCTACAGCCAGAAACACACGGCCAGTGAAACCTCGGTGTTTCTGCTCAAGCGCGGGCTGTTCCTGGTGTTTCTGGAGCTCACATTCGTGTGCTTTGCCTGGAACGCCGAGTTCCCGCCCAAGACGCTGTGGCTGCAAGTGATCTGGTGCATTGGCATTTGCATGATCGTGCTTGCCGGGTTGCTGCACTTCAAGCGCGGTTGGCTGATCGTGCTCGGGGTGGCCATTGTCGCCGGGCACAACCTGCTCGATGGCGTGACCGTGGGGCCGGAGTCGCCGTTCTTCGTGCCGTGGTCGATCCTGCATCAGCGCGTATTCATCGACATCACCGAGTTCACCCGGGCTCGCACCACGTACCCGGTGTTGCCGTGGATCGGCGTAATCCTGCTGGGCTGGGCCATCGGGCCGTGGTTCGGCAAGGACATGGACCCGGCAGAGCGGATTTCCCGCTTGCTCAAAGTCGGTTTCGGCCTGCTGGCGGCGTTTGTGGTCATCCGCTATCTGAACGTTTACGGCGAGAAACCCTGGGTGCAGACCGGTGATTCGCTGCGCACCTTCATGAGTTTCATGAGCGCGAAGAAGTACCCGCCGTCACTGATGTTCCTGATGCCGACCCTTGGCCTGGGGCTGATTCTTCTGGCGTTGTTCGAGAAGGCCCAGGATCGTTGGTCCACCGCGACCCTGGCGGTCTACGGTGGTGCGCCGATGTTCTTCTATTTGCTGCACCTGTATGTGCTCAAGGCCATGTACCTGGTGGCCGTTGCCATCTGGGGCGCCAATCAGGGCACCTATTACGGCTTCGATAACCTGCCCATGGTCTGGCTGTGGAGCGTGATTCTCGGGGTGCTGCTGTTCTTCCCGACGCGCTGGTTCGCCAACCTCAAGCAGCGCCGTCGCGACATTGCGATTCTCAAATACCTCTGATTCAAAGACTTTGCTGAATTCAGCACAAACACCTGTGGGATCGCTGCACCGCCGCTCCCACAGTTCTCTATTTGACGGCATACACCTTGCGCACATACCGCGTACTGCTCCAGGCGCACGGTGCGCCTTGCGGCACGAACACGGTGTCACCGGGGTTGACCGTTACGCTGGTTCCATCCGGCGCCTGCAAAGTCACGCTGCCTTCGAGCAGGTGCATCAGCTCGTTGAGTTTGTGYGCTCGGCCATGGCGGGTGTACGGAGTCGAATCCCACACGCCGACGCGCAGATCAGTGGCGTCATCTTCGAAGGCATTGCGCGAGCGACACTGCGGCGTAGGCCCGATCAGTATCTGCGGTTCCGGTGCCGCCGAAGGGGACAGCATCGCCAGCGGGTCGAGCGCTGTCAGCCCCGGTTTCTGTTCGGCGCTGGGGCTGGTGACGGCGCAGAAGGCCCAGCACGTATCGGGTTGTGCCTCAAACCTGAGCGCTGTGCCGCGACCGATCACGGCGCTGGTACCGATGCCCAGTTCCAGCACCTGTTCCCCGGATTGCAGCACGACGCGCCCGGCATGGACCACGATCACTTCGGTGTGCGGGAAGTGCTCGATATCGACGGTTTTGCTGGTGTGAACAAGGCCCGCCGAGACGCCRTCGGACCCAATGTAGGCGATCTGACGACCGTCCATGAACGGATCGATGGAACTCAAGGGCGCTGCCTTGAAAGACGTAGAAACGCGGCTGCCGTCGGCGCGGGCCAACAGCACAATGGTGGGTTGAGACATGGGGGTGACGCTCCCTGCAAATGGGGGGTAGAAAGTGATGGAAGGCGCTCGCTTCATCGCGCGCCGGGATCAGCCGATGGCTTGGGTGACGAGGGCAAATTGGCGTACGCCGTTGGCCGCTTGCGGCGGTGTACCCCGTGCCATTTGCGCCACGGTGTCGACCTGTTTGAGACCGGCCAGCTCCAGCCACTCGCTCAAACCACTGTCCGCTGGAATGTCGATTCGCACGAAAGCGTCCGGCACCTGGGCCAGCAACACGGCGATCAGGTGTTTGGCCTGTTCAAGATTTTCGGCGATGACCGGGCCGAGGCAACGACCGCGACCAAACGGGCGCAGCAGGGCGAAGGCACGCAACTGACCGTCGCGCTCGATGCCTACCGAATGCTCGGCCACCGCAAACAGCTCCGTGAGCACCGCTTGCCGGTCCAGACCACTGCCGGCGTTGGCCAGTGCCAGTTGAGGAGCCCGATCCGTCGCCTGTAACGGGCGGCATTCCTCACCGTCCGCCAGTGGTTCAAGCGCGGGCACCTGGGCCAGGCCTTGATGCTGCTGAATTCGTCCGTACTCGACAAACCCCTGGCTGGCATAAAGCGGCGCACCGGCGAGGGTCGCATTGAGCATCGGCGTGCGCGACTGGCAGGCCTCCAGTGCGTGCTCCATCAATCGACGGCCGATGCCCTTGCCCTGATAGTCGTCACTGACAATCACCAGACCGATGGTGGCGAAGTCGCCTTGCCGGCAGGCGAATGCGGTACCGATTAAACGCGGGCCATCGAGCACCACGAAACCTTCGCTGACCCGCTGCAACATCGCCCAGTCTTCCAGGCGATGAGGCCACTTCAACTCAACAGACAAGGCATGGGCCGAAGGCAAATCAGCAGCGGTCATCGGCCGATAGACATAAGCGGAAGGGTGCGAGGCGGACATGATGAATCTCCGTTTTACAGTGTGCGCGATCAACCGGTTTTCCGGCGCGAGGATGCCTGTATCCCATCTGTGTGAAGGCCTGACAAGGGGGGCGGAAGGATTCGGCAGATTCCTCACATCAAAGGCCTGCAGACCACACTTACTACTTAATTGCCCCATAAGGTCGGCAGCAAATGCTTGGGCTTTTTTTCTACGATGGAGGCCTGAGTAAACGCCTCGCCGTCCCTTTCTGGAGTGCTCCATGGATAGCTTCGATCCTCGCCTTATCGCTGTGCGCAGCGCTCACTTTATTGCTGGCAAATACCGCGACGCCCAACCGGGGCTGGAGGTGGTTCGCCCTTCAGACGGTCAGGCCTATGCCCAGTTGCCGATCGCCGATGCCGACCTGGTGGATGAGGCGGTCAACGATGCCTGGCAGGCGTTTAACCGCAGCGATTGGGCCAGCCGTCCGCCCCGGGAACGGGCACGGGTCATGCGTCGCTGGGCCGATCTGATCGAAGCCGATATCGCCGTGCTGGCGCCGCTGGAAGCGGTGGGCTCGACCCGTCCGCATAAAGATGTGATCGCCTGGGACATTCCTTATGTCGCCGAGGGCATTCGTTTCTTTGCCGAACTGGCGGACAAGCACGGCGGCCAAGTCGCGGCGACCCAGACCGATCGCCTGGGCATGCAGATCGCTGAACCGTACGGCGTGATCGCCGCCATCGCGCCGTGGAATTTCCCCTTGAGCATGGCTTCATGGAAAGTCGCGCCGGCGCTGGCTGCCGGCAATGCCGTGGTGCTCAAGCCGTCGGAGCTGACGCCGTTTTCCAGCCTGCGCTTTGCCGAACTGGCGCTGCAGGCGGGCATTCCTGCCGGGATTTTCAACGTGGTTCAGGGCGATGGCCGCGTCACTGGCGACGCCTTGTGCCGTCATCCACGGGTGGGCAAGGTAACCTTTACCGGCTCCACGGCGACCGGCTCGAGCATCATGTCCACTTGCGCATTGGTGGGGCCGAAACCGGTAACGCTGGAGCTGGGCGGCAAGAGCCCGCAACTGGTGTTCGCCGACGTGCCGGACATCGCGAAAACCGCGCGCACCGTGGCGCTGGCCATCACCGGCAATGCCGGGCAGGTGTGCGTGTCTGGTTCGCGGTTGTTGATCGAGCGCTCGATCATGGAACCGTTCGTTGCGCACTTGCAGGCGTACTTCGAGGAATTGCGCCCGGGGCCGACCTGGTCGTCCGAGAGCACGCTGTCGCCGATCATTTCCCGGTTGCAGGCCAGCCGTATCGACGGCATCGTCCAGCGTTCGCGCCAGGCCGGGGCCGAAGTGCTGACTGGCGGTGGTTTGTTTGAAGGGCTGGGCGGTGCCTATTACCAGCCGACCTTGCTGGCTGGCCTGGACAATCAGAACCCGGCGATCTGTGAAGAAATCTTCGGCCCGGTGCTGACGGTGCAGGCGTTCGATGACGAACAGCAGGCACTGAGCCTGGCCGCGCACGCCACCTACGGCCTGGCGGCGGGCGTGCACACCGCCGACATCAACCGCGCCCTGCGACTGGTCCGGCGGCTGGAGGCGGGCACGGTGTGGGTCAACCGCTATGGACGCAGCAACGACTACATCCTGCCGACCGGCGGCTACAAACGCTCCGGCATCGGCAAGGACCTGGGGCGCGAAGCCTTCGAAGCCAACTTGCGCTTCAAGAGCGTGCTGATCGATATCGTCCAATAACACGGCCCCCGTAGCAGCTGCCGAGCAGCGCGAGGCGGCGTTCGGCGGCGAAGCCGTCGTAAACCCGATTTGCAAGGTTTTCATGACAC
>NZ_JBFTMK010000193.1:0-9188 GCF_056396965.1 Pseudomonas sp. 05N434 | reverse complement strand
GTCCACTTTCTATTTCCTGTTCGGATTTAAGGTGGTGTAACTAGTGGGGCGACCATCAGCACCAATAGGCGTAACGCCGAGAATATCTTCTCTTTTGACTCCACCTTGGATTGCTACCTCCCTTTCATTACTAAATTTGTATTTTTTTCCAAGTTCCTTGACTAGATCTCTACCTGGAATCATTCGTATAGTGTACAAAAAACCATTTCTCATATTGAACTTTGTTGCGAAATCAATTCCTACATCTCTTTTTGGAGAAGTGCTAACAAAATTGCTCGGTGGTTTATTACTGTCAAGTGAGTGAAGTAGCAAATCATTGCTGTCACCCTTGGTTTTAAACCCTGGTAAAAAATTTCATCTGGATGGCGGCTATCTCCACGATATAAATATTTTTCCTCCGTATATAAGGGAAGTTGAGCATCCCCCTCATCAACCCCCGCCTTACCCGCCGGATCCTCATCCCCAAACGACGGCTTCTTACACCCATCCCCCCCAGGGCACTCACTCAACCCCAACGGATCAACCCAACCCGCCGGATTGCGCGTGTACTGATAGCCGTTTAACCCGCCCGCCAACTTGCTCGGGTCCGGCGTCAGGTACCGTCCGATATCCGGATTGTAGTAGCGATGCCGGTTGTAATGCAGGCCGGTTTCCGCGTCGTAATACTGTCCTTGAAAGCGCAGCGGTTGATCGAGGACCTGGTGGGTGTCGCGGTTGAGGCGGGTGAGGCGGCCATAGGCGGTGTATCGGGCGGCCCAGATGATGTCGCCACTGTAGTCCGTGAGTTCTTGCGGGGTGCCGAGGTGGTCGAGCTGGTAGTAGAAGGGACAAGCCTTACGCGGGCCTTTGCCGTCGAGCATCGCCAGCGGGCGGAAGCTACCGGGTTCGTAGACGTAGCTGCGATGGTGGTCCTGGCTGTGTTCGGCGACGAGGTGGTCGCCTTGCCAGAAAAACTCGATGGTTTTGCCGTCGACGGTTTTGGTGATGCGGCGGCCGAAGGCGTCGTAGCGATAACTTGAACAACGACCATCCGGCGTAGTGACGCCGACCAGCCGATGCTGGCAGTCGTAGCGGTATTCGGTGACCAGTTTCTGCCCGGTGCCACGGCGCTCGCGGATCAGGTTGCCGAAGGTGTCGTAGTCGAAGTGGCGATCGCCCTGCATCAACAGGCGATTGCCTTTGACGGACGTCGGGCCGGGGCGGTCCTGCATCAGCAGGTTGCCGGCTGGGTCGTGGGCGTAGCTTTCCGGCTGTTGGTCGCGGGAGTGGCGCACGCGGATCAGTCGATTGAGCGGGTCGTACTGATAGCTGCGCTGGCCATGGCGGGTGTCGGCGATGCTGTCGAGATTGCCGTTGAGGCTGTAGGCATAGTCGCGGCGGTAGAGCGGATGTTGGTGCTGGCCGACAGCGTGGGCCTTTAGACGGCCCTGTTCGTCGTAGGCATATTCACTGAGCAGCAGGCCTTGTTGGCGGTGTTGTTCGCGACCGGCGAGGAACGTATGCGAGGTCAGTCGTGCGCCATTGAGGTCAATGGCCGTCAGCGCACCGCCCTTGGCGTGGCGGTAGTCGAGTTTGCTGCCGTCCGGCAGGCGCAGGCGGTTGAGCTGGCCGCAGGCGTCGTAGCCATAACGCAAGGTGCCCCAGCCCTGATGTTCGGTGATCAGGCGGTCCTGCTGGTCGTACTCGAACTCCAGCGGGTGATCGTGGCCGTCATCGACACCGAGCAGCCGGCCCAGCGAGTCGTAGCGGTATTTAACCTGGATGCCGTCGGGCAAGGTCTTGACCAGCAAGCGCCCGGCCGAGTCCCGTTGATAGCCCGTGATCAGCTGCGAGCCGTCATCACCGAACTCGGTTTTCTCCTGTAGATGACCATTGAGATCGTAGGCGTACGCGGTACGACGGCCGTCGAAGCCGGTTTCCTGTCGGATCAGGCCGCTGGGCGTGTAGTCCAGCCGATAGTGTTCGCCGGATTCGTTCTCGATTTCCGTCAGCAGCAGCTGCGCATTGTCATAGCGGTACTTGAGCTGGGTGCCGTCGGGATTGATCCGGCGGCTGACCAGGTGCAGGTCGTCGACGTATTCATAGCGGGTGATGCGGCCCAGTTCATCGCGTTCGGCAGTGATCTTGCTGTAGGCGTTGTAGCTGAACCCGCGGGTGGCTCCGGTAGGGAATGTTGTCTGGACCAGTCGGCCAATGGCGTCCCATTGGTACTGGGTGACGGCACCGTGTTCGTCCTGATGAGTCGTCTGCCGTCCCAGCGCATCGTAGGAAAAGCGCCGCTGCCCACCATCTGGCAGTGTTTCCTCAAGCAACTGACCCAGGGCATTCCAGACAAAGACATGTCGACTGGTGTCCGGGTAGCGGATCGACAGTAGCCGGCCTTGTTCGTCGTAGTGGTAATGGGTGATCTGACCGTCGGGATCAACCGCCTCGGTGACGCTCCCCTGAGCATTGCGTCGATAGGTCCACACCGCCTGACCGCGATAGCGCGCATGCAGGAAACCGTTGCGATACTCGTAGGCCGTCGGTTCGTCCTGCGGTGGAATCAGTGTCACCAGCCGTCCGACGTCGTCGTAACGGTATTCGGTGACGGCCCCCAACGGATCCTGCTCAGCAATCAACCGCCCGCTGTCGTCGTAGCTTTTGAGCTGCTCACCGCCATCCAGCTCGACCCGGCGCACCAGCCGCGCCCGCTCGTCATGGACGTAAACCTCTTCGCTGCCGTCGATGTTCCGGACGGTGACGCGGCCCTGGTCATCCCAGACATAGCGCGTGTCCATCTGCGCAAACGACGCCCAATGCCGCACGCAGCGCGCCGACTTRCCAGACCGTTCCCACTCCCAGAAGAAACTCGCGCCACCGGTCAGTTGTCGCTGCAAAATTACATGGTGGTCGTCGTAGTCGTAACGCTCGCTTTCCCCAGCAGCATTGATCGCTTCGATCAAGCGCTGGCGGGCGTCATAGCGGTAGAAAGCCAGTGTTTGCTCTGTACGCCAGGCTTCACCCAAGTCATCGCTGGGGTGAAACGACTGGTATTCGACGGCGATGAGGTGCCTGCGCTCGTAGCACAACAGCAGCGAACGACCGGCACCGTTGTCGAGGCGTTGAATACGCTCCTGTCGGTCGCGGGTGATGCGCAGGCGGTTGTTGTAGGCGTCACTGATCGCCGTTAGTCGACCGTTGTGAAAGTGGTAGAACCGACTCGTCTCGCCGGCCAGCGCGAGGATCAGTTCCTCGGGGTCATCACCGAGATAAATCGCCGCGCGCGACAGGCTGTTGTGGATCGCTGGGCGTTCGTTGCTCGGCAGCGGGAACGTGGTGCGACGGTTTTCATGGTCGATCCAGACGACCTGTTCAACGCCCAGCTCCAACCGCTGCGCCAGCGAATGGCTCCAGCCCCAGCCCAGCCCGCAATCGATTTCCACCGCGCTGGTGCGGTACAACCGGGTGAGGGCAAACGGCAGCAGCCCGTCCAGCGCACCGTCGGTCAGGGTCAGCAGTTCTTCGCCGCTGACCATCGACACAGGGCAGCCGTTGGTGCAGGTCAGTGCCGCGCAATCGGCGCTGTCGCCATTGGGGTTTTTCGCTTGATTCGGTGCATCGTCGTGGGGTTCGTGACGGCCCAGCCGGGTCTTGGCTGCAGACTTGTCGCGGGCAATGGCGAGTGGATTGTTCACCTGCACAACCGGTGAGTTGCCGGCGCTGATCTGCAGTGGAACCGTCGGTGCAGGTTTCAGCGGTGCATTGCGCGCACTGACCACGAGCGGTTTGAGGACACCAGCGTGGGCTGTCAGGTCGGATTTGGCCGTCAGTTCGGCCAGTCGCAAACTGGCAGTCGCCAACCATTGTCGAGCCCGATGGGACTTGATCTTGTCCAGCACTTTGGCGCTCATGCCGAGCTTCAGGCCCGTAGGACCTGTGAGACGCACCAGCAGGAAGCTGATTAATATTTCCGTACGAACTTGTGCCACGACTTCGGCGATGTACTGCGGCGGCAACATCCTCAGCCAACTGGTGAAGGCGGCGAGATGGATGAACATCAACGGCTCATCGCTCAACATCAGCAACACATTGGCAATGGTTTCAGCCGAAGCGTTCAGCAGCGTCTCAAGCTCGCCTTGTGTCAGGTACTCAAGGAGTTTTTCGCTGCTGCCTTGCAGGTCCGCCACCAGGGCGTAGACCTGCTTCACGTCATCCCACAAGCCGTGCAACGAACGCTCGAAACTGTGCCAGTCAGCCTGTTGCAGCAGGCCGTAGCGTTGAGTGAAACCAGCTTTGGAAAAATCTGCCCATAAAGGCTCGAATTCGCTCGTCCATTCGTTGCGCAACCAGCCTTCCAGCTCGCCGATCACGCCCTGATAGGAGGCGTAGAGTGCTTTGACGTGTTCAGTGGAAACATTGGGAAAGAAGGTGATGCGATAGTGATGGCCGCGCCAGCATTCGGGGATTTCGAGAATGCCGCTGGGGCCGATGGTTGCGTGGACGGGCTCACCGAACGTCAGCTCACCGTTGTGCTGGGAGATAACCGGTTCGAGCATCACCGGCGTATCGCCGATCGGCACGAAACGCGCGGCTTCAAACATATGCACCAGGGTCAACGGACCGCTGGCCGGGCACATGGCGAGTGTTGAACTGAAAGGCGCGGTGGAGTCCTTCGGTGCGCTGAGCCGGATTTCGTTGCCGACCTTGAACACTTGCTCGACGTTGAGCGCGCCACCGGTCCAGAAGTTTTCCGCCCAGGCCTCGTAGTCGTTGAGGCAGAGTCGGAAATCACCAAGCAGCGCTTTGATGTCCGGCTGTTTGGGGTTCATGGCGGCGACCACCAGCAGACCGATGGCGTTGTTCAAGGCCAGGACCTTGTCAGGTTCGAACATTCGCAATCCCTCGCGCTGATCAATGTGGAGCGAGAGACTTTGCGGGGGATCAAAAAGGAAAGAAGTCGGGAAAGGAGGTGTTTGGTGTAGGGGAAATCGCTAAATCATCACGGCGCCCTCGGCAGAGGATTTTGTATCCGCCAGGCATTGCCCGTTGCTCTCGACCAATCGCGCTCGCTATGCTGCTGAACCCTTTAATCCATCACGGATCCGGCCGTACCTGAGCCGTCCTGGGATGTCATGAGAAAACGGATCAGATGCGATGAGTGCACCCTTGGATGAGTTCGGTCCGATCAAGGCCGTGATTTTCGATATGGACGGTTTGCTGCTGGACACCGAGGGCATTTACACCGAGGTCACGTCCATCATTGCCGAGCGCTATGGGCGGACCTTCGACTGGAGCGTCAAACAGAACATCATCGGCCGTGGCGCGGGTGATCTGGCGCGCTATGTGGTCGAGGCGCTGGACTTGCCGATCACCGCCGAAGAGTTTCTGGTGATCCGCGAGCCCTTGATGCGCGAGCGTTTTCCGACGGCGCTGGCGATGCCCGGAGCAGAGGAACTGGTTCGGCACTTGAAAGCCAACAACATTCCTATCGCGGTGGGCACCAGTTCTTCGCGTCAGTCGTTTGGTCAGAAAACCACTTTGCACCGCGACTGGTTCGCGCTGTTTGACTTCATTGTCACCGCTGACGACCCGGAAGTGGGGGCGGCGAAACCGGCGCCGGATATTTTCCTGACGGCGGCACGACGCCTTGGGGTCGCGCCCCGGGATTGCCTGGTATTCGAGGATTCGCCGTTCGGCGTCACTGCAGCCAAAGCGGCAGGAATGACGGCGATTGCGGTCCCGGATGCGGCGATGGCCGACGAAAAGTACGCACACGCCGATGGCATTCTTCGTACGTTGAAGGCGTTCAAACCCGGTACATGTGGCTTGCCGGCGCTTGAATGGAACTGACCATTCGATAATCCCTGACACAAAAGAACGCCGGCAATTGATTGCCGGCGTTTTTGTTTCAGTCGAGCGGTGTATCAGGCGCCGAAACCACCGTCGATGGTCAGGCTGGCACCGGTGATGTAGCCAGCTTCGGGACCTGCGAGATAGGCGACGAAGCTGGCGATTTCTTCCACGTTGCCGTAACGACCCACAGCCATCAGCGGGATCAGGCTATCAGCGAAGTCGCCGCTGGCGGGGTTCATGTCAGTGTCGACCGGGCCTGGTTGCACGTTGTTGACGGTGATACCCCGCGGGCCGAGGTCGCGAGCCAGGCCTTTGGTCAGGCCGACCAGCGCCGATTTGCTCATGGCGTACGGGCCACCGCCGGCGAAAGGCATGCGATCGGCATTGGTGCTGCCGATGTTGATGATGCGACCGCCTTCGGTCATGTGGCGGGCGGCTTCCTGGGTGGCTATGAACACACTTCGTACGTTGATGGCCAGGGTCTGGTCGAAGTCTTCGAGTTTAAAGTCCTCCAGCGGTGCGACGGCCAGAACGCCTGCGTTGTTGACCAGGATGTCCAGGCGGCCGAAGGCCTCGACGGTGGCATTGACGGCATTGCGAATAGCAACGGCATCGGCGCTGTCGGCCTTGATGGCCAGGGCTTTGCCGCCAGCGGAGATGATGCTGTTTTGCAGGTCTTCGGCTTTGGCGGTAGAGCTGACATAGGTGAAGGCGACGGCTGCGCCTTCTGCGGCCAGGCGTTTGACGATGGCAGCACCGATACCGCGTGAACCGCCTTGAATCAGAGCTACTTTACCGCTGAGGTGTTGAGTGGTCATGTCAATCTCCAGAAGTTCAAGGCAGGCTGCCTTGTTGTCTGAGTCGAGTATCGGCTTCGCATTACCCGGCGGGTAGACCGTGATTGCTATAGTCTGTGTAAACCAGAAGTTTATAGTGGCGCTTATGGAAACCTTCAGCAGTATCGAATGCTTCGTGCGCAGCGCTGAGGTCGGCAGCTTCGCCGAGGCTGCGCGACGCTTGAGCCTGACGCCTGCTGCGGTGGGCAAGAGCGTCGCCAAGCTGGAGGCGCGGCTTGGTGTGCGGCTGTTCCAGCGCAGCACGCGTAGCCTGACGCTGACCGAGGCCGGTCAGCTGTTTCTCGGCGAAGTCAGCGCCAGCCTGCACACGATCCAGAATGCCGTGGCCAACCTGGCCAGCGCCGAAGGACGTCCGGCGGGAACGCTGAAGGTCAGCATGGGCACGGTGTTCGGGCGCTTGTACATCGTGCCGTTGCTCGGAGAGTTTTTGCGGCGCTTTCCGGCGATCAACCCGGACTGGCATTTCGATAACCGTCAGGTCGACCTGATCGGCCAGGGGTTCGATGCGGCGATTGGCGGTGGATTCGAACTGCCCCAGGGCGTGGTGGCGCGCAAGCTGACGCCCGCCCATCGAGTGTTGGTGGCTTCAGCCGGGTACCTGGCGGGGCACGAAGCGATCATCGAGCCCGATGACCTCCAGCGCCACGATGGCATCCTGATACGGTCGCCGCAGACGGGGCGCGTGCGTTCCTGGCAACTGACCTGTCGCAACCGGCAACACAGCCCGCTGACGCTCAAGGCGCGAATGACCATGAGCGATTCGGAAGCAGCCTGCGCGGCGGCGACCCAGGATTTGGGCATTGCATTGGTGAGCATGCCGTTCGCCGTTGGCTATCTGGACGCCGGGACCTTGCAGCGGGTGCTGCCCGACTGGTACGTCGACGATGGCAATATCTCCATCTATTACGCCGAGCACAAACTGCTGCCGGGCAAGACCCGGGCGTTTGTCGACTTCATCATTGAACAGTTTGCCGAGCAGGGGTTGGGGCAGCGGTTCAGTGCAGTTTGAGCCCGGCTTGGGACCGAGGGGAGGCCATCGCGGGCAAGCCACGCTCCCACAGAGTGATGCAAACCCCTGTAGGAGCGAGGCTTGCCCGCGAAGAACGATAACGCGGTCTAGCGCCCAAACCGCCCAGGCCAACCAATAATGGTCTTCGGCCGAGGCGTCGCATACCTCTGGATCGGACTCCAGCTCCAGCACCGCCAACCCACTGGCCCGCACCGACGCACAACGATCCCAGAGCCCGGAGAGTTTGAGGCGATCCTCGATCAGCGGCACGGTGCGGTCGAGGGTGGTGACCACCGAATAGGCATGGCCGAGGAACATCGCGGTGCTGGCGCCGGCATCGGTGATGTCCACCACCGGCACGTTGAGCAACTCCTGCAAACCTTCGCGGCCGTGCTCGCCGTAGCCGGCCTGGATTACCGCATCGAAGGGCTGATCGTAGGACATGACCCGGTCCATCACGGCGATGGCGGCCAGGTAGCTTTCGAAATTGCCTTCAATGGAGTCGGCGCCGAAATGCGGGGTCAGGCCGATGATTTCCGTGCCGGGCGCGGCCACGGACTGTGCTTGACGGGCGATGGCCTGGGTAATTGATTCGGTGGTGTTGACGTTGACCACGAGAATTCGCATGGGAGGTCCTTATAACGAGTGGTTTGCGGCCCGATGTCACCGGGCCGCCAAGAGGATTAATGGCTGACGTTATCGACCGCGATGGCTTCTCCGCTGACATCGGCGTAGTAAGGCTGCCGTTTGGCGATGATCAGGTAGAGCATCCCTGCAATCCCGGCGCCAATCAGCCAGGAGAATGGCGAGACGCTGTCGAAACCTGGTACCAGGGCCAGGACAATGGCGATCAAGGCGGCCGGAATGAACGCCGCCACGGCGCGCAAATTGACCCCGCGGCTGTAGTAATAATCGCCATCTGGATCTTCGCTGTACAACTGCGGCACGTTGATCCGGCCTTTTCGTACCTGCCAGTAGTCGACCATGATCACCCCGTACAACGGGCCGAGCAGGGCGCCGAGGCCAGACAGGAAATACACGATCACCAGCGGGCTGTTGTAGAGGTTCCACGGCAGGATCAGCACAGCGATGGTCGCGCTGATCAGCCCGGCGCGGCGGAAGGTCAGGTATTTGGGCGCCAGATTGCTCAGGACAAAGGCCRGGGCGACGAAGTTGGCCATGATGTTCACCGCCACGGTGACAATCAGGAACGCCAGGCAACCGAGTACCAGAAAGAAGTTATTGGGAATCGACGCGATGATCTCGGTCGGGCTTTCGATGATCCGGCCATTGATCTGAAATTGCGCACCGCACAGCAGGACGGTGATCCCGGCGAATACCAGAATGTTGACGGGCAGGCCCCAGAAATTTCCGACCCGGATGGTCTTGCGGCAGGGAGAAGAGCGGGCGAAGTCGCAGAAATTGAGGATTAGCGTGCCGTAGATCGACAGCCACAAGGCGCCGCCGGCAAAGATATTGCGCCACAT
>NZ_JBFTMK010000192.1:0-8140 GCF_056396965.1 Pseudomonas sp. 05N434 | reverse complement strand
GGCCTATCTGGTCGCCTGCACGGCCGGTTTCGCCACGCTGGACATGACCGAGCGGGTGGGTCATGTGGAAAAGTCCGCCTCTCAACGACTCTGGCGCTGGGTCGGCGCCGGGTGTCTGGCGGGCGGTATCTGGTCCATGCACTTCATCAGCATGCTGGCGTTCCAGGTGCCGATCGAAATCCATTACCACCTGCCCACTACCCTGATCTCGCTGTTGTTCGCCCTGACCGCCTCGTGGCTGGCCATGTACACCCTGAGCCATCCCCAACTGAATTTCTGGCAATACCTGCGGGCCGCGGTGTGGATCGGCCTGGGCATCGCGACCATGCACTACGTGGGCATGGCCGCACTGCGATCGAGTGCGCTGGTCTATTACCAACCCGCCCTGTTCGTGCTCTCCGTCGTGATCGCCATCGGTGCCAGCCTGGCTGCCCTGTTGATTTCCAGTCACTTGCGCGATGACACCGGTGCGTATCATCTACTGCTCAAATACACCGCCAGCCTGGTGCTCGGGGCCGGCATTGTCAGCATGCATTTCACCGGCATGGCATCGCTCAACCTGGTGCTGCCCGACGACAGCCTTCAACCGCTGCCCGGCGACAACAATCACCTGCAACTGGGGCTGACAGTGGCAGTGATGGCGCTGTTGATCATCGGCAGCAGCATCAGTGCCGCACTGGCGGACAAGAAGCTGCAACACAAGGAGTCCGACCTGCAGCGGGTCAACGCCCTGCTCGGTCAACTGGATCAGGCACGCATGTCGCTGCAACAGGTGGCGCATTACGACCCCTTGACCAACCTGCTCAACCGCCGGGGCTTCAACCAGCTCTTCGCCGAAAAACTCATCGAAAAAACCAACGAGGGCGGCATGCTCGCGGTGATATTCCTCGACATCGACCACTTCAAGCGGATTAACGACAGCCTTGGCCATGATGCCGGCGACGAACTGCTCAAAGTCCTCGCCAGCCACATCAAGGCCTCAGTGCGCAGCCACGAAGACGTGGTGGCGCGTTTCGGAGGCGACGAATTCTGCCTCCTCATCAACCTGTACGACCGTGAAGAAGCGCGGCATATGGCCCAGCGCATCATGCTGAAAATGAAGGACCCCATCGAGTTGTCCGGACGGCGCATGGTCATGACCACCAGCATCGGCATCAGCCTGTTTCCGGAAGACGGCAAGACCTGCGAAGAACTGCTGAAGAACGCCGACCTGGCGCTCTATCAGTCCAAGGGCAGCGGTCGTAACGGGTTGCACTTTTTCAGTTCCAACCTGAAAGCCCGCGCCACCCTGGAGTTGCAACTTGAAGAAGAACTGCGTCACGCCCTGCGCGAAGACTCCGGGTTGATGCTGTATTACCAGCCGATCTATGACCTGAGAATCGGCCGAGTCACCAAACTGGAAGCGCTGGTCCGCTGGCAACACCCGGTTCACGGACTGCTGACGCCGGACCGGTTCATCGCCATCGCCGAGGCCAACGGCCTGATCGCCGAACTGGACAATTGGGTATTGCGCAAAGCCTGCGCAGACCTGGGCGAACTGTCCCGCCACGATTGCGAAGACCTCAAGATCGCAGTGAATTGCTCGCCCCTGAACCTGGCGCGAGAAGAACTGGCCGATGAAATCGAACACGCCCTGCGCATCTACGGGGTGACGCCCCAGCGACTGGAGCTGGAGGTGACCGAGAATGCGCTGATGGGCAATATTTCCAATACCCTGGTGTTGCTGCGGCATATTCGCGCCCTTGGCGTTTCGTTGTCGATCGACGACTTCGGCACCGGCTATTCATCCCTGGCCTACCTCAGGCGCCTGCCATTAAACACGCTGAAGATCGACCGCTCGTTCATTCAGGACATCCCCAAGGCGACCCAGGACATGGAAATCGTCCAGGCCATTATCGTCATGGCCCACACCCTGCATTTGCAGGTCGTCACCGAAGGCGTCGAGACCCTCGAGCAATACGACTTTCTCCAACGCCACGGCTGCGATTTCGTCCAGGGCTACCTGCTTAGCCATCCGGTGCCGCTGGCTGAGTTGCGGCCGGTACTGGCCGAAATCAACCAGCACACGCATGCCGTCAATCCGTTGAGTCTGGCTCACGGTACAACTGCACTAACGTCGAAGGATCCTTTTCCAGGAACCCCTGCCCCCCATGGAGGCGCATCAGTTGTGCGGCCAATCCGCTGATCGGCGTGGCCGAACCCTGTTCGCGGGAAAACTTCACGGCGGTATCGAGATCCTTCAGCAACGTACGTACGTGCCATTTCACGGGCTCGAAACGGCTTTCGGCCATTTGCGGCGCGAGAATCTGCAACGGTTTTGAATCGGCGAAACCACCGGCCAGCGCCTCGGCAATGAGGCTGGCATCGACCCCGGAGCGCTCGGCCAGGCTCACCACTTCAGCAATGACCAAGGCATTGCAGGCGACGATCATCTGATTGCAGGCCTTGGTCACCTGCCCCGCGCCGACCGCGCCCATGTGGGTCACGCGCTGGCCAAGGGTCAGCAACACCGGCCGCACGCGCGCCAGGTCTGCCGCCTCGCCACCAACCATGATCGCCAGRCTGCCGGCCTCGGCGCCGACCACCCCGCCGGACACTGGCGCATCGAGCCAACCCATCCCGGTTTTATTGGCCAGTGCTGTGGCCATTTCCCGCGTTGCGGTGGGCTCCAGGCTGGAAAAATCCACCAGCAACTGGCCGCTTTTCGCCCCCTCGGCAACGCCAGCCGCGCCAAACACCACCTCACGAACCACCGCGGTATCGGCCAGGCACAACATCACCACGTCGGCGTGCTGACACAGCTCGGCCGGTGTCGCCACTTGCCGCGCACCAGCCTCGACCAGCGCTGCACACTTGGCCGGGTTGCGGTTCCACACCGTCAGCGGGTAACCGGCCGCCAACAGGCGTCGGCACATCGGCAAACCCATCAGGCCGATTCCGGCGAACCCCAGCGCAGGCAACGTTGCCATCATTTAGCCTCCCCTTGATTAAAGATCATCGAATATTGGCCGATTCATCATGGTTAAGGAAAGGATTCCCCCGAGCGATGTTCAGGCCAAGGCCCTGACGCTTGGGCTACATTCGCGCTAAAAAAGACGCGAGATCCCATTCCGTGATGACTCGATGACACTTGTCGCCGAGCCGACCAGTCCAGGTATATGGCGCACAATGACTTCTAAAAACAATCCGGCCACCGCGGTATCCGACCTGACCCTGAGCCCCGCGGCGAACAGCCCCTCATCGTCGAAGCCATTGCCCCCGTCGCGTCCGCTGTCGACTCAGCAATACCTGTACTTCACCGAAACCAATACCGACCGCATCCTCGACAACCTCGACGGCCTGCGCGACCTGGTGTTCCCGCGCCCGCCCCATCTGGAAGGCGACAACGAACAGCACAACGACCAGGAATTCCCCTCGGTGTGCCTGATCGGCCTGGGCCGCTGCGGTTCGAACATCGCGCTGGACGTGGCGGAGCTGGTGTACAACGCCCGCAAGTTCTACCTCAACGAATTCAACAACGAAGACCGTCCGTCGCCGGATAAACGCTACGCCGAAAAGGGCTACAGCCCGGCGCAGTGGATTCGCAACAACCTGCGCCTGGGGCCGAACAAGGCCACCAAACCGGTATTCCTGGTGGAACCGCTGGTGATGCTCGGCGACCTGGACAAGGACATCGCCGGTCGCATCCGTTTCTCGCGCAAGGGCGAAAAAAGCGGCTTTTTGCGCGACTACAGCAAAATGAAAATCATGGACTTGTCGGAAGTCCACGCCGGTGGCGCCGGTAACGCGCCGATCCTCGGCCAGTACCTGGCCAAGATCATCCTGAACAAGGACACCCAGCGCTTCTCCAGCCCCGACTGGAAGATGATTCACTCGTACCTGATCGACAGCTGCGGGATCAAGGCCAACCAGTCGCGCCTGTACTTCTCGATCTTCAGTGCCGGCGGCGGTACCGGTTCGGGCATGGCCTCGGAATTCGGCCTGGCCCAGCAGCACTCGTACATGAACAAGACGTTCGACACCAAGCCGATGGACGAACACGACGGCAAGAGCGGCCATTCCTTCGTCTTCGAGCCGATCTTCACCAGCGGCATCTGCGTACTGCCGAACATTTCCGATCACCGCAGTGAAATGTCCGAAGCGCTGCACATCAACGCCGGTCGCCTGCTGTGCAAATACCTGTCGGAAGAGTGGGACTTCTCCTACAACTTCGCCAACGAAGACAGCAGCGAAGCCAGCGTCATGGGCCGTATCCGCCCATGGAACGCGATGATGCTGATCTCCAACGACATCATGCGTTATGCCGAAGAAAGCGATGACGGCAACATCCAGAACATCGACGTCAACGCGATGGAAAAGCACGCCAACCAGTACATCTCACAGCAGATCTTCAACATTCTGACGGCGCAGGCGGTCACCACCGACTACGACCAGAACTATTTCCGTCGCGCCGGTATCGACATCGGCGAAACCATTCGCCTGGACGCCAACGACCTGTTCATGAGCCTGGCCGGCCCGGTGGCAATTGCCTACGCCGAGTCCGTGGTGCCGGAAACCCCGCCGCCGAGCAGCGACAAATTCAAGGTGTTCGACAAAGAGCCGCAGCGCTTGAACATCGACGATCTGTTCTTCCGTTCCATCGACCTGCCGCACTTCAACAAAGTCACCCAGGCGATTGAAGGCATCAGCCTGTTGCCAATCGAGTCCAAGCGCTACCGCGCCTCGCTCGAGCAGTACAAGAATTCGGGCTATGACGCGGCCGCCTTGCACGACCTGCACTTCTTCAAGAATTGCTCCTCGGTGGTGTCGATCGTGTCCCTGCCTAAAGACTACAAACTGTCCTACATGGACCTGAACCGGTTGAAGACTCACCTCAACAGCCTGTTCCCCAACACCACGCTCAAGYGTTATGCACTGGTGATCGGCGCCTCGGCCAACCTGTCGCTGACCACCCTGATCGCCAAGAGCCCGTGYCTGTCGGACGACTTCCTGACGCTGATCGTGGCGTTCATCAAGCGTTGCTTCGCAAAAAATCCGTATCGCTTCGACGAAACGCTGGATAACTCGATCCTGGACTTCATCATCCATGAAGACTTCGACGAAGACCGGATCGACGACCTGCTCAACGAATTCGAAAACCCGGCGAAGATCCTCGACACCAACTGGTACGCGATCAAACCGATGTACGAGAAGAAGTACCGCGAGCTGATCAACGACAAGGACAAGTTCGTCTCGATCAATGACATTCGTTTGTCGCGCGATTGCGTGAAGAAGGCGATCAAGTACCTGCGCGAGATCTACCGTCACCGGATTGGCAAGACCAAGGTTATTTCGCTGAATAACCATACGGGCAAGACGGCTTATTGAGGTCGAGCCTTTAACGATCGCAGCCTTGTGATGATCGTTTCCACGCTCCGCGTGGGAACGCCTCAATGGACGCTCCGCGTCCGCTTTTGGGGCGCAGAGCGTCCCGGGCTGCATTCCCACGCAGAGCGTTGGAACGATCACAACACCCAGAAACAATTGAGCAGCCCATCGGCTGCTCAATAAACTGTTCCCGTTACGTTTACGTCACCGTTATACCGGCCTTTCTGTGGCCTTTCTCCACGGCAACGTGCCATCACGCTACTCGGCTACACACTTTTACCCGACAAAACCAAGCACCAAATCAGTGCAAGCATTCAAGCCTTCGCCCTTTCCTGGATCATAATCCACGGCGAAACAACCACGGCCCACAGCTCCGGATCACGCTCGAAAAGATCCAGCGCCCGCGTTTCAGACAGCTTGGCGACCTTGTCGGCGGCCAGCCAGGCAGCGACTTTCTCGCCTTCATCGGTCGCCACCGCCTCCGCCGCAGCAATCAAATCCAGGCCTGGGTCGACCCACAATAGGGCACCCTTGGCGAAGAACGGCTCCAACTCTTTCCAGGTAATAGATGCGGTTTCACCAAGCAGCTTGGCATAGAGGGTGCTAGGTTCTTGAGTCATGGGTTCCTGTCCGCAAAAGAAATCGATGTGAATGATAACGTCGGTGTTGCGCCAGAAAAACCCGGATGCAATTGCGTTACCGATTGAAAAACCCGGGAAAGCCAGGGAATGCTGCTGCTTCAAGTATTAGCCAGCTAACATCCTGCCGCGATTCTGTCTTTTTCTTTCAACAAAGCGACACCCTCAGGTTTTGCCCCCTGGCGCCAGCTTCCCAGGCTAACAATCGGCGCTCTACACTGTACCGGTACAGTTGCCGGGGGCATTTTCCGGAGGATATCGACGATATCTGACCCGGTTCTGCTGCTACGGCGCCAGGACTATAAAAACTACAACAGTAAGAGTGGAGCACTATGACTAAGGCTACTAAGCAGATTTCAAAACTGTTTGCCGCTATGGTTCTGGCCGGGGTTGCCAGCCATTCGTTCGCCGCCGACACCATCAAGATCGGCATCGCCGGCCCTAAAACCGGCCCGGTCACTCAATACGGCGACATGCAGTTCATCGGCGCCAAGATGGCCATCGAGCAGATCAACGCGAAGGGCGGCGTCGACGGCAAGATGCTCGAAGCCAAGGAATACGACGACGCGTGCGACCCTAAACAAGCCGTGGCCGTCGCCAACAAAGTGGTCAACGATGGTGTGAAATTCGTGGTCGGCCACCTGTGCTCCAGCTCCACCCAGCCAGCTTCGGACATCTACGAAGACGAAGGCGTGATCATGATCACCCCGGCCGCCACCAACCCGGACATCACTACCCGTGGTTACAAGCTGGTGTTCCGCACCATCGGCCTGGACAGCGCCCAGGGCCCTGCCGCCGGTAACTACATTGCCGATCACGTAAAACCGAAAATCGTTGCCGTGCTGCACGACAAACAGCAATACGGTGAAGGCATCGCCACCGCCGTGAAACAGACCCTTGAGAAGAAAGGCGTCAAGGTTGCCGTGTTCGAAGGCCTCAACGCCGGTGACAAGGACTTCTCCTCGATCATCCAGAAGCTCAAGCAAGCCAACGTCGACTTCGTCTACTACGGCGGCTACCACCCGGAGCTGGGCCTGATCCTGCGTCAGTCCCAGGAAAAAGGCCTGAAAGCCAAGTTCATGGGGCCTGAAGGCGTCGGCAACGACTCCATCTCGCAAATTGCCCAGAATGCTTCCGAAGGCCTGTTGGTCACCCTGCCGAAATCCTTCGACCAGGACCCAGCCAACAAAGCCCTGGTACAAGCCTTTGCCGACAAGAAGCAGGACCCAAGCGGTCCGTTCGTGTTCCCGGCCTACTCGGCTGTCGAAGTGATTGCCGAAGGTATCAAGGCTGCCAAGAGCGAAGACACCGCCAAGGTGGCTGAAGCCATTCACAAAGGCACCTTCAAGACCCCGACCGGTGATCTGTCGTTCGACAGCAAGGGCGACCTGAAAGACTTCAAATTCGTGGTCTATGAGTGGCACTTCGGCAAACCAAAAACCGAAGTTTCCCCTCAGTAAGCTAGCGCCATGATTAATAAAGCCCACTGCGCAAGCAGTGGGCTTTGTTTTACGAGATTAATGAGTCAGAGTCCCGCGATCCGGGAGTTGGCTTACCTGAAAATCTTAAAACCGTCACCAGCGGTTCGCTGGCAAACGCTCGTGCGAAGGTGGCCACAGACCACACAGCCCGGGCCGGAACATGACTCCACCAGTGAAATGCGTATCAGGTTTTTAGGAGCGCTGTAATGCCTGAGATCTATCACTTCTTCCAACAGCTGGTTAATGGGATGACCATTGGCAGCACCTATGCCCTTATAGCCATTGGCTACACAATGGTTTACGGCATTATTGGAATGATTAACTTCGCCCATGGCGAGGTCTACATGATCGGTTCCTACGTGGCCTTCATCGTCCTTGCCGGACTGGCCATGCTGGGTATCCATTCTCTGCCGTTGTTGATGACCGCCGCTTTCCTGGCGACCATCGTCGTGACCAGTGCCTACGGCTACAGTATCGAACGGATCGCCTACCGCCCTCTGCGGGGCAGTAACCGTCTGATCCCGCTGATCTCCGCCATCGGCATGTCGATCTTCCTGCAGAACTCCGTACTGCTCTCGCAGGACTCCAAGGACAAATCGATCCCTAACCTGATTCCGGGCAGCTTCAGCTTCGGTCCAGGCGGCGCACAGGAAG
>NZ_JBFTMK010000191.1:0-15378 GCF_056396965.1 Pseudomonas sp. 05N434 | reverse complement strand
GGGGATGGTCATGACGATGGCGAGCTCCGTGAGAAATTCAAATCCGTGAGCCCAGCTTAGTACTTACTGTATTTGTGTCTTCAGTTTTAATACTACAATTTGTGTTTTGATGGTCGGAGTACCCCACGTATCGTGCCGCACATGRATAAATGGATTGAATTGGTCAAGGCCAAAATGAGTGAACTCAAAGTCACTCAGGAAATACTCGCCGAGCGCATCGGGATGTCCCAGGGTGGCGTCGGCCACTGGCTCAATAAACGTCGTCAGCCCGGCATCGCAGAGATGAATCGTGTCTTGCGGGCGCTCGGCATGGACTATCTGGAAGTGGCGATGGTGATCAGGGAGCCGCTGCCCTCAGAGGATGAGGAGATCTCCCTGGCGCAAAAGTACAACCCGTACTTTCGCTACCCGGTCAGTGACTGGCGGGAAACCGGGGAGGTGCGCGACGGCGAGCTATCGACCTACGGTACTTCGCTGGCTGTCAGCAAGCCACGTTTCGAGCTGTCCGATTACCACGCACAGGGCGCGGCGTTCTGGCTGGTGGTGGTCGGCGACGCGATGACCGCCCCTACGGGAGCGAGCATTGCCGAGGGCATGCTGATTCTGGTCGACCCGGCGATCGTGCCGGAGCCTGGCAAACTGGTGATCGCCCAATGGCCCGGCAGCGCCGAGGCGGTCTTTCGCAAACTGATCGAAGAGGGCGGGCAGCGTTACCTGGTCCCGCTCAATCCGACGTATCCGAAAGCCCTTTACACCGAGGAATGCCGAATCATCGGCGTGGTGGTTCAGGCGACTGCCAAATTCTAATCGGATCGGTCCTCGCAACGCGTAGGACCGATCTTCATTTCACGCTTGCTCCAACTCCACCAACGCACTGCCTTCGCTGACCATTTCGCCTTCCTGGCAATACAACGCCTTGATTACCCCGGTGTGGGGCGCGCGAATGCTGTGCTCCATCTTCATCGCTTCCAGCACCACCAGTTGCGCCCCGGCTTCGACCGTTTGCCCGGCCTCCACCAACACCCGCACGATGCTGCCGTTCATGGGCGCGGTAAGCCCGCCTTGATGGCTGTGACTGGCTTCGACGGCGCCGATCGGGTCATACGACTCGATGCGGCGCAGCTCGCCGTCCCATTGCAGATACAGCGCATCGCCACGGCGGATGGCCCGGTGCTGGCGGCGCAAACCGCTGTGCTCGGTCAGCAGGTATTCACCCTTGAGCCGTGCGGTATGCGCGTCGGCATCGCCCAGGGTCAGCGCCCGGTCTTGCCCTTCGCAACTCAAATGCAGGGTGATTTCTGTCGGCAACCCGGCACGGAAACCATTGTTGAAGGCCCACGGCGAACTCGGATCATCGGCGCGCAACACAGCCGGCTGACTTTGCGCAAACGCCTGGGCCGCCGCTTGCCAGAACTCATCACTGAGCGGCGAAGGTGCTGGCAGCAGTTGCTCCTGATAACGCGGAATGAACCCGGTATCCAGTTCGGCGGCGGCAAACGCCGGGTGGCCGATGATCCGGTGCAGGAAGTTGATGTTGGTCTTCAGCCCGCCAATGGCAAACTCCTCGAGCATGCTCAGCAATCGCAGCCGCGCCTGTTCACGGTCTTCGCCCCAGGCAATCAGCTTGCCAAGCATCGGGTCGTAGAACGGCGAAATCTCGTCGCCTTCTTCGACGCCACTGTCCACACGACGCCCCGGCCCTTCGGCGGATTCGCGGTACAACGCCAGGCGCCCGGTGGCCGGCAGAAAATCGTTGCCCGGGTCTTCGGCGTACAACCGCACTTCGATCGCATGGCCGATCAGCGGCACCTGATCCTGTGTCATCGGCAGCGCTTCGCCGCGGGCTACACGAATTTGCCAGGCCACCAGGTCGAGGCCGGTAATGGCCTCGGTCACCGGGTGTTCGACTTGCAGGCGCGTGTTCATTTCCATGAAGAAGAACTCACCGCGCGCATCCAGCAAAAACTCCACGGTGCCGGCGCCCACATAGCCGATCGCTTGAGCCGAGCGTACGGCGGCTTCGCCCATGGCCCGACGCAATTGCGGGGTCAGGCCTGGAGCGGGTGCTTCTTCGACGACTTTCTGATGACGACGCTGAATCGAGCAGTCACGCTCGTTGAGGTACAGACAATTGCCATGCTGGTCGGCGAACACCTGGATTTCCACGTGACGTGGCTTGAGCAGGTATTTCTCGACCAACATCCGCGAATCGCCGAACGACGATTGTGCTTCACGCTGCGCCGAGGCCAGGGCTTCGGCCAGTTGGCTGACGTCCTCGACCACTTTCATGCCCTTACCGCCGCCGCCCGCCGTGGCCTTGAGCAACACCGGATAACCGATGCGTTCGCAGGCATCGCGGAAGGTGTCGAGGTCTTGGGCTTCGCCGTGATAGCCGGGCACCAGCGGCACACCGGCGGTTTCCATCAAGGCTTTGGCCGCAGACTTGCTGCCCATGGCGTCGATGGCCGAGGCGGGCGGGCCGAGGAAAATCAGGCCCGCCGCCTCGATCGCCCGGGCGAAACCGGCGTTTTCCGAGAGAAAACCATAACCGGGATGAATTGCCTGAGCACCGCTGGCTTTCGCGGCGGCGATCAGTTTGTCGATTTGCAGGTAACTGTCGGCGGCTTTGCTGCCGCCCAGGTCGACGCGGATTTCCGCTTCGCGGCTGTGCCGGGCGTCACGGTCGGTGGCGCTGTGCACGGCCACAGTGGTCAGGCCCAGAGCCTTGGCGGTGCGCATCACCCGGCAGGCGATTTCGCCACGGTTGGCCACCAGCAGGGTGGTGAGAACAGGTGCGCTCATCAACGCGGCTCCTTGAGGGTGATTTCGGCTTGCCAGGTGGGCGAACGTTTTTGCAGGAAGGCGCGCAGGCCTTCCTGGCCTTCCGGGCTGACGCGAATTCGGGCGATGGCATTCTCGGTGTAGCGGCGCAGCGCCGGAGTCAGCGCGCCGTTGCCGACTTCACGCAGCAGATCCTTGCTGGCGCGCATGGCTGCCGGGCTGTTGAGCAGTAGATTGTCGATCCACTGATCGACTTTCTGCTCCAGCTCAGCCATCGGATAGCTCTCTGACAACAGGCCGATTTCCCGAGCCCGTTGCCCGCCGAAACGTTCGGCAGTCAAGGCATAACGCCGCGCCGCACGCTCGCCAATGGCTTGCACCACGAACGGGCTGATGACCGCTGGCGCCAGGCCGATGCGCACTTCCGACAGGCAGAACTGCGCGTCGTCGGCGCCAATCGCCATGTCGCAGCAACTGATCAGGCCCAGTGCACCGCCAAATGCCGCGCCTTGCACCACGGCCAGCGTCGGGACTTTCAGTTTGGCGAGGTTGTACATCAACTCCGCCAGTTCCCGTGCGTCATCAAGATTGGTGTGGTAATCGAGTTCGGCCGATTGCTGCATCCAGGCCAGATCGGCACCGGCGCTGAAATGCTTGCCGCGCCCACGGATCAGCAGAAAACGCAGGCTGGCGTCGCTCGACACTTTATCCAGCGCGAGGATCAGTTCGCGGATCATTTCGGCGTTGAACGCGTTGTTCTTTTCTTCTCGGCTGAGCCACAGGGTGGCAAAACCACGGGGATCGGTCTGCAGCTCAAGGGTATTGAAGTCGCTCATGGTTTTCTCCAGATCACATCCGGAACACGCCGAAGCGGCTCGGTTCGATGGGTGCGTTCAGCGACGCCGACAAGGCCAGGGCCAACACGTCGCGGGTCTGCGCCGGGTCAATGACGCCGTCGTCCCACAGCCGGGCGCTGGAGTAGTAGGGGTGCCCCTGTTCTTCGTACTGATCGAGGATCGGTTGCTTGATTTCGGCTTCCTGCTCGGCGCTGAAACGATGCCCGCTGCGCTCGGTTTGCTCGCGCTTGACCTGCACCAGCACACCCGCCGCCTGTTCGGCGCCCATCACGCCGATTCGCGCGTTCGGCCACATCCACAGGAAGCGTGGATCGTAGGCCCGGCCACACATGCCGTAGTTACCGGCGCCGAAGCTGCCGCCGATGATCACGGTGAATTTCGGCACCTTGGCACAAGCCACGGCGGTCACCAATTTCGCGCCGTGCTTGGCGATGCCGCCGGCCTCGTATTTCTGGCCGACCATGAACCCGGTGATGTTCTGCAGAAACAGCAACGGAATGCCGCGCTGGCAGGCCAGTTCGATGAAATGCGCGCCTTTCTGTGCGGCCTCGGCGAAGAGGATGCCGTTGTTGGCGAGGATCGCGATCGGGTAGCCGTGCAGGTGGGCGAAGCCGCACACCAAAGTCGTCCCGAACAGCGCCTTGAACTCATCGAACGCCGAGCCGTCCACCAGTCGTGAGATCACTTCGCGCACATCGAACGGTTGCTTGGCGTCGGCCGAGACCACGCCGTACAACTCGTCGCTGCTATACAGCGGCGCGATCGGCGTACGTTGTTGCAGTTCGCCGAGCTTGCGCCAGTTGAGGTTGGCCACGCTGCGCCGGGCCAATGCCAGGGCATGTTCATCGCTTTCGGCGTAGTGGTCGGCGACCCCGGAAATCTTGCAGTGCACATCGGCCCCGCCGAGGTCTTCGGCGCTGACCACTTCACCGGTCGCGGCTTTCACCAGCGGTGGGCCAGCGAGGAAGATGGTGGCCTGCTGACGAACCATGATCGCCTCGTCGGCCATCGCCGGAACGTAGGCGCCCCCGGCGGTGCAAGAGCCCATGACCACCGCAATTTGCGGAATGCCCATGGCGCTCATGTTGGCCTGGTTGAAGAAGATCCGCCCGAAGTGTTCGCGGTCCGGGAACACTTCATCCTGGCGCGGCAGGTTGGCGCCACCGGAGTCCACCAGATAAATGCACGGCAGGCGATTCTGCTGGGCGATGGTCTGTGCGCGTAGGTGTTTTTTAACGGTCAGCGGGTAGTACGAGCCACCTTTCACGGTGGCATCGTTGGCGACGATCATGCATTCGACGCCTTCCACCCGGCCGATCCCGGCAATCACGCCAGCGGCGGGAACGTCTTCGCCGTACACCGCGTAGGCCGCCAGTTGGCTGATCTCGAGAAACGGCGAACCCGGATCGAGCAGGCGATTGATCCGCTCACGGGGTAGCAGTTTGCCCCGCGAGGTGTGACGTTCTTGCGCCTTCGGGCCACCACCTTGCTGCACTTGCGCGAGCAGGGTGTGCAGGGCGTCGACCTGTTTGAGCATCGCCGCGCTGTTAGCCGCGAACTCTGCCGAACGGGGGTTGAGCTGGGTATGCAGGATAGCCATGGACAGCTCCGTTTAGCGGGTTTCGTTGAACAGTTCGCGACCGATCAGCATGCGACGGATCTCACTGGTGCCGGCGCCGATTTCATACAGCTTGGCGTCACGCAGCAGACGACCGGCCGGGAATTCGTTGATGTAGCCGTTGCCGCCGAGAATCTGGATCGCGTCGAGGGCCATTTGCGTGGCGCGCTCGGCACTGTAGAGGATCACCCCGGCAGCGTCCTTGCGAGTGGTTTCGCCACGTTCGCAGGCCTGCGCCACGGCATACAGGTAAGCGCGGCTGGCATTGAGTTGGGTGTACATGTCGGCGACTTTGCCCTGGATCAGCTGGAATTCGCCGATGCTCTGGCCGAACTGTTTGCGGTCATGGATGTACGGCACGATCAGGTCCATGCAGGCCTGCATGATCCCGGTCGGGCCACCGGAAAGCACCACGCGCTCGTAGTCGAGGCCGCTCATCAGCACTTTCACGCCGCCATTGAGTACGCCGAGGATGTTTTCTTCCGGCACTTCGACGTCATCGAAGAACAGCTCGCAGGTGTTCGAGCCACGCATGCCGAGCTTGTCGAATTTGTTGCTGCGGCTGAAACCTTTCCAGTCGCGCTCGACGATGAACGCGGTGATGCCATGCGGGCCTTTTTCCAGGTCGGTCTTGGCGTAGATCACGTAGGTGTTGGCGTCAGGACCGTTGGTGATCCAGGTCTTGCTGCCGTTGAGTACGTAGTGATCGCCGCGTTTGTCGGCGCGCAGCTTCATCGAGACCACGTCGGAACCGGCGTTCGGCTCGCTCATGGCCAGGGCACCGATGTGCTCGCCGCTGATCAGTTTCGGCAGGTATTTGCTTTTCTGTTCGTGAGTGCCGTTGCGGTTGATCTGGTTGACGCAGAGGTTGGAGTGCGCGCCGTAGGACAGGGCGACCGAGGCCGAACCGCGGCTGATTTCTTCCATGGCGACCACGTGCGCCAGGTAACCCAGGCCGGCGCCGCCGTACTCTTCCGGCACGGTGATGCCCAGCAGGCCCATGTCGCCGAATTTACGCCACAGGTCGGCCGGGAACAGGTTGTCGATGTCGATCTGAGCGGCGCGCGGGGCGATCTCTTTGGCGACGAAGGACTGAACCTGATCGCGCAGCATGTCGATGGTTTCACCGAGGGCAAAGTTCAGGGATGGGTAGCTCATGGGGCACCTTTTGGCTTTTTTGTAGGGTGGGGAGGGCAGTGATTCAACTCTCACCTTTACGTTAACGTCAACTTGAGCGAGAGTAGAGCCAGTTCTGAAAGACCTGCGTCGCCTTATGTGGCTTGCCACACAAGCCTCGCTCCTACAATAAAGACAATAGGGGTCGTCATGGATCAACCCAGTGCAAGCCCGCAGCGCAGCTATACCCGTGGTTCCCAGGACAAAGCCTTGCTGGCGATGACCATCGGCCAGGCGTTTGATAACACCGTCGCGCAATACCCGAACGGGGAGGCGCTGGTCGTGCGCCACCAACAGCTGCGTTACACCTGGCAGCAGCTGTCGGATGCTGTTGATCTGCACGCCAGAGCATTCCTGGCGCTGGGTTTGCAAACCGGTGACCGGCTCGGCATCTGGGCCCCGAACTGCGCCCAGTGGTGCATCAGCCAGTTCGCCAGTGCGAAAATCGGCGTGATCCTGGTCAACATCAACCCGGCTTATCGCAGTTCGGAACTCGAATACGTATTGAAGCAATCCGGCTGCCAATGGCTGGTTTGCGCCGGGGCCTTCAAGACCTCCGACTATCACGGCATGCTGCAAGGGTTGGTACCGGAATTGGCGGAGCAATCCATCGGCCGCTTGCAGAGCGAACGCCTGCCGGAACTGCGTGGGGTCATCAGCCTGGACGCGCAGCCACCCTCGGGTTTCCTGCCGTGGTCGCAATTGGCCGATCTGGCAGCCAGTGTGTCGATCGAGCCATTGCACGAACGCCAGGACAGCCTGCATTTCGACCAGGCGGTGAGGTCATGGGCAACCTCGGCTGCGTCACCCACGGCAGCACCATGATTTACCCCAACGATGCCTTCGATCCGCTGTTGACCCTGACCACCGTCGCCGAAGAAAAAGCCACCGCGCTTTATGGCGTGCCGACCATGTTCATCGCCATGCTCGATCAGCCCAAGCGCGCCGAATTTGATTTGTCGAGCCTGCGCACCGGGATCATGGCCGGGGCGACGTGTCCGATCGAGGTGATGCGTCGGGTTATCGGCGAAATGCACATGAGCGAAGTGCAGATTGCCTACGGCATGACGGAAACCAGCCCCGTGTCTTTGCAGACCGGTCCGTCGGACGACCTGGAATTGCGCGTCACCACGGTCGGCCGCACCCAGCCGCAACTGGAAAGCAAGATCATCGACGAGGCGGGCAATCTGGTGCCACGCGGCACCATTGGCGAGCTGTGCACTCGGGGTTACAGCGTGATGCTTGGCTACTGGAAGAACCCGCAAGCCACCGCCGAGGCTATCGATGACGCTGGCTGGATGCACACCGGCGATCTGGCGAGCATGAACGACGAAGGCCACGTGTGCATCGCCGGGCGTAACAAGGACATGATCATTCGCGGCGGTGAGAATATTTACCCGCGCGAACTTGAAGAGTTCTTCTTCACCCACCCGGCGGTTGCCGATGTGCAGGTGATCGGCGTTCCTTGCTCCCGGTATGGCGAAGAGATTGTCGCCTGGATCAAATTTCATCCCGGCCACAGCGCCACCGAACAGGAGTTGCAGGCCTGGTGCAAGGAGCGTATCGCGCACTTCAAGACGCCGCGTTACTTCAAGTTCGTCGAGGAGTTTCCGATGACCGTGACCGGCAAGATCCAGAAGTTTCGGATGCGCGAGATCAGCATCGAGGAGCTGCGCAGCAAAAACGCCTGACACATAACCAGTGTGGGGGCGAGCCTGCTTCCACATGTGGGTCGAGAAAAATAGAAAGACAAGAAAGCACAAAGGGGAGCCGAAGCTCCCCTTTAATTTTGTCGTTACGTGCTCTTTTTTTATTATTGAGGGGCGGTCTGTTGTTGTTTTTGGCAACCGTGGCCCTTTACCGCTGTTTTTGTCGATCCCCATCCGGGATCAAGAGCAAACGTATTTTTTTGAGCGCTGATCTACTTTTTCGCCAAGCGATCCAACCAGTTCGGGAGCTACCTGAAGGTAGTTTTATTGTTCTCTGCCCGGTTGYGGGTTACTCCGAAAAGCACCCTGAAAAGCACACCTTCTCCAAAAAAATCTGTTAGCTGCGTCTCTGCCGTGTTGTTCTTGTTATGTCAGAGTCGTTACGTCTTATTTTTATTGGTTTGCAGCTTTTTATTCTTGTTATGCCATAGAGATAGCAGAAGCCATGCCAACTTTGAAAAGTCCTTTAAAATCAATGATTTGATTTTTTGTGAGATTTTTCACCCGTACCAAACCTGACAATTTGTTTCCGTGTTACTCGTTTTCGCCCCACGTGCCAGAACACGCGGTAACACCCGGACACATCCACACTGTCACTGTGCGCTGCGAGCCTTGGCCACGCGAGAACCGGTAGGGCGCCCCAGCACCGCGCAAATCTGCTGGCCGGCGCGAATCAAGGCGTCCAGGTCGATCCCGGTCTCGATGCCCAGGCCGTTGAGCAGGTAAACCACGTCTTCGGTGGCGACGTTACCGCTGGCGCCCTTGGCGTACGGGCAGCCGCCAAGGCCGGCGATGGAGCTGTCGAATACCGAAATGCCTTCCAGCAGGCTGGCGTAGATATTGGCCATGRCCTGGCCATAGGTGTCGTGGAAGTGCCCGGCCARTTTTTCCCGTGGCACGTCGGCCGAAACCACTTCAAACATCTTGCGGGTCGCGCCAGCGGTGCCGGTGCCGATGGTGTCTCCCAGCGAAACCTCGTAGCAGCCCATCGCATAGAGCTCGCGAGCGACCCGGGCGACTTGTGCAGGCTTGACATCACCCTCATAAGGGCAGCCCAGCACACAGGACACGTAACCGCGCACGCTGACGCCGTGTTGTTTGGCGGCGTCCATGATCGGCACGAAGCGCTCCAGGCTCTCGCTGATCGAGCAATTGATATTACGCTGGGAGAACGCTTCGGACGCTGCGGCGAACACCGCGACTTCCTTGACCCCGGCGGCGATAGCGTCTTCAAAGCCCCGCAGGTTGGGGGCGAGGGCGCCATAGGTCACCCCTGGTTTGCGCTGGATCTGCGCGAAGACCTCGGCGGAACCGGCCATTTGCGGCACCCATTTGGGCGAGACGAAACTGCCGACTTCTATATAGCCGAGGCCAGCGGCGGTGAGCGCATCGACCAGTTGCACCTTGTCCGCGACGCTGATGGGTTGGGCTTCGTTTTGCAGACCGTCGCGGGGGCCGACTTCGACCAGGCGTACGTGGGTGGGGAGGGACATGGGAATCGACCTGTTGAGATTGTATGAATGTTCACAGAGCCCTGTAGGAGCTGAGCTTGCTCGCGAAAGCGTCAGGTCAGTCGACATCCATGTTGAAGGACATACCGCTTTCGCGAGCAAGCTCAGCTCCTACACGAGCTGCTGGCTCTTGATCGTCTGCTCCAGCGCCTGGGTGCAGCGCTCCTCGGCTGTGTCGAGTTCCAGCTTCATCTGTTCGATGTCCAGCAGTTGCTGCTCGAGTTGTTCCCGACGCTCGGCAATTTTCGCCAGCATGCTGTGCAATTGCTTGGTGTTACCGCTGGAGGGGTCGTAGAGCTCGATCAGCTCGCGGCATTCGGCCAGGGAAAAACCAATGCGCTTGCCCCGCAGGATCAGCTTCAGACTGACCTTGTCACGGGGCGAATAAATGCGTTCCTGACCGCGACGCTCGGGGCTGAGCAGGCCTTGCTCTTCATAGAAGCGAATGGCCCGGGTGGTGATGTCGAGCTCGCGGGCGAGGTCGGAAATGCTATAGGTCTGGCTGCTCATGGAAGCGCTCGAAAAAGGTCATGGCGCTAAGCTAATGTCAGGTTGACGTTTACGTCAAGGGGCATGAATTGTCTGTGTAGTGACGGGCCTCTTCGCGGGCAAGCCTCGCTCCTACAGGTTTGGTGTCGATCATTWAATCGTGGTTCGACGCTAACCTTGTAGGAGCGAGGCTTGCCCGCGAAGAACGATGACGCGGATTAACGTCCTACACCGTATCCAGCTTCTTCTCGTGCGCCGTGACCTGCTGGCACAACTCGATCATCTGCTCGCGCATCCAGCGGTTGGCCGGGTCCTGGTCGGTGCTTTCGTGCCAGTAGAGGTGGGTTTCCACCGGCGGAACTTCTTTGACCGGCAGGTTCACCGAGTACAAATCATGGCGACGGGCGAAGCGTTCAGGCACGGTCATGACCATGTCGGTCTGCTGTAACACCTGGGACGCCATCAGGTAATGCTGGGAGCGCAGGGCGATCTTGCGCTGGATGCCCATTTTGCCCAGGGCCAGGTCGACATAGCCCAGGCCGCTGCGGCGGCTGGAGATATGGATGTGGGTCAGGGACAGGTAATCGTCGAGGGTGAATTTCTCTTTGCCCGCCAGCGGATGGCCCTTGCGCATGGCGCACACATAACGGTCTTCCATCAACTTGACGTGGCGCACCTGCGGGTCGGTGTTGAGCGGCGCATCCACCGCGAAATCCAGGCGCCCGGCCGCCAGTTCCTTGGTGGTTTCGCGGCGTTTGGACAGGAAACTTTCGATGATCACCGTCGGCGCCAGGCGGCGCAGGCGCTGGAACAATGGTGGGAGGATCACCGCTTCGGTGAGGTCGGTCATGCTGATGCGGTAGGTCTTGACCGCCTGCAACGGGTTGAAGATGCGGCTTTCCTGCACCGACACCCGCAGCAGGGAGAGGGCGTTACGCACGGGGCCGATGATGTTCTGCGCCATCGGTGTGGGCACCATGCCCTGGGCGGTGCGCACGAAAAGCGGGTCGTTGAAGGTTTCGCGCAGGCGGGCCAGAGCGTTCGACACCGCCGGTTGAGTAATGCCGACGATCTGCCCGGCGCGGGTCAGGTTGGCTTCGGTGTAGATCGCGTCGAAGACGATGAAAAGGTTGAGGTCGACCTTGCTCAGATTCATGCGCTGCACTCTTGTTATCAGGGGCGTCTTGATCGGACCCGAGGGCCTTGGCAATCAGCCGATCATATATCGGTGATGAATGTTAATACACGCCGAGAATAGGTTAGGTAAATTTTCGTAGCTGTTCTAGCATCGATTGCATGACCTGAACAACTCCTCTGAACCCCTGATTAAAAGGTAGAGCTGCCATGGATTTCGCTTATTCGCCCAAGGTCCAGGAACTGCGTGAGCGCGTGACTGCGTTCATGGACACCTACGTTTATCCCGCCGAAGCGGTGTTCGAACGCCAGGTCGCCGAGGGCGATCGCTGGCAGCCGACGGCGATCATGGAAGAACTCAAACTCAAGGCCAAGGCCGAAGGCCTGTGGAATTTGTTTCTGCCTGAGTCTGAACTGGGTGCCGGCCTGACCAACCTCGAATACGCGCCATTGGCGGAAATCATGGGTCGCTCATTGCTGGGCCCTGAGCCGTTCAACTGCTCGGCGCCCGACACCGGCAACATGGAAGTGCTGGTGCGTTACGCCAACGAAGAGCAGAAGCAATGCTGGCTCGAACCGCTGTTGCGCGGCGAGATCCGCTCGGCGTTCGCCATGACCGAGCCGGACGTGGCCTCGTCCGACGCCACCAACATGGCTGCCCGTGCCGTGCGTGATGGCGATGAGTGGGTGATCAACGGCAAGAAATGGTGGACTTCAGGGGCCTGCGATCCGCGCTGCAAGATCCTGATCTTCATGGGCCTGAGCAATCCGGATGCACCACGCCACGCTCAGCACTCGATGATTCTGGTGCCGGTGGATACGCCGGGCGTGAAGATTGTGCGTCCGCTGCCGGTGTTCGGTTACGACGACGCGCCTCACGGCCACGCCGAAGTGCTATTCGAGAACGTCCGGGTGCCGTACGAAAACGTCCTGTTGGGCGAAGGACGCGGCTTCGAAATCGCCCAGGGTCGCCTCGGCCCGGGCCGGATTCACCACTGCATGCGTTCGATCGGCATGGCTGAACGTGCGCTGGAGCTGATGTGCAAACGGGCGGTCAACCGCACTGCATTCGGTAAACCTCTGGCGCGTCTGGGCGGCAACATTGACAAAATCGCCGACTCGCGGATGGAGATCGACATGGCGCGACTGCTGACGTTGAAAGCGGCGTACATGATGGACGCCGTCGGCAACAAAGTGGCGAAGAGCGAGATCGCGCAGATCAAAGTGGTTGCACCGAACGTGGCGTTACGGGTGATCGACCGGGCGATCCAGATCCATGGCGGGGCAGGGGTGTCCAACGATTTCCCGCTGGCCTACATGTATGCCATGCAACGCACCCTGCGCCTGGCCGACGGCCCGGACGAAGTGCACCGCGCGGCGATTGGCAAGTTCGAGATCGGCAAGTACGTGCCTAAGGAAATGATGCGCAGCGGGCACTGAGACCTGTGGCGAGGGGGCTTGCCCCCGTTCGGCTGCGCAGCAGTCGTAAATTGTACACCGCGTCTTTCCAGGAAAAATGCGGTGGCCGGTTTGAGGCCCGCTTCGCAGTCCAACGGGGGCAAGCCCCCTCGCCACAGTAGGCCCCCAAGCCACAATGTTTGGTGCTTACTTCAATACACCCAAACCTCAACCCGCCGATTCTTGATCCGCCCTTCATCCCCGCTGTTGGCCGCCACCGGCATCTCGGCGCCAAAACCGCGAATTTCGCGAAACACCACGCCGCTTTTCACCAGTTCTCGCCGCACCGCCATGGCCCGCAGTTTCGACAGCAGGTCGGCCCGCGCGGGGTCGCTCTTGGCATCGCCAAACCCTACCAGCGTCACCTGCCGATTGGCTTTGTCGTGCTGCCTTATATAGTCGAGCACCCGCGACAGGTCCTGGCGGGCCTTGTTGTCCAGCGTCGCGCTGCCTTCTTCGAAACGAAAATTCACCGTCAGCCGCTGGGCATGCCGACTGAGTGCCTGATAACCCTCGGGCATCAGCGCATTCGGTGTGACCGCCATGGCCTGAACGGTCTGCGCGATAAAACCGTTAGCCGCGACAATCGCCTGGCCTTTGCTGCTTTGGGCGAACTTGACCAAGGCCTTGGCCCAGGGATTTTTCCCGTTCGGCGGCAGGTAAAAGAACAGCCGACGGGACAGCGGGTAATCTTCCGTCGCGATCAGGCTATTGAGCGGCAGCATGGCCTGGGAGTCACCATCGACAATGGCCGCGGCTTTGGCCTGGCGCACATAAGGCAAACCGATGAAGCCGATGGCTTGCGGGTCCAGACTCACCGCGTCGGACAATTGCTCACTGGATTCGAAGCGTTTCGCGTTGCCGCTCAGCATTTTCCCACGCGGRCTGAGGACCAACTCCTTGAACGTGTCGTAGGTGCCCGATTGGTCATCCCGCGCGTAGAGATGAATCGTCCCACCGGTGCCGCCGAGCTCTTCCCAGGTTTTCGTTTCGCCGCTGAAAATTCGCGCCAGTTGCTCGGTGTTGAGCTGCTTCAGCGGATTGTGCGGATGAAGGATGATGGCCAGCCCGTCGATGGCGATGACTTGTTCGGCAACCGGGCTTTTCAGGTCGCCCAGCGGTTCGAGATCCAGTCGTTCGCTGTCCTTGATCGGCCGTGACGAGGCCGCAAGATCGGCGGAGGCGATTTTCAGGGCTTTGAATCCGGTGCTGGAACCGTGGGCCGCGACTTCCACCTCCACTCGGCGGCCCTGAGCGGTTTCTCCGACGATGCGTTGTTCGTTGGCTTTGTCCGGGGCTTCGCGGTGCACCTTGAGCAGGCCCTGTTCATGCATCAACCCCTCGACCAGCGCCGGCCCCAACGCCGCGCCAATGGTGTTGGAACCCTGGATGCGCAGCACCGGGCCGCGTTCGGGCGTCGGCAGATCACCGGCCGATACTGTCAACGGCAGCACGGCGCCGAGCAGCAGGAACAACACGCGCAGGGACATGCCGGCACCTTAATAAGCCAAAGAAAGTGCCGGGAGAATAAGTCAGTAAGGTTTCTGAACGATGACAGTGATTATTCCCACGCGGAGCGTGGGAACGATCAGCAAAACGTTATCAGCTCAACTCAAGCCAGATCGGCGCGTGATCGGAAGGCTTTTCCATTGCGCGCAGTTCGTAATCCACGCCTGCGTCCTTGACCCGAGGCAACAACCCGTTGGACGCCATGATCAGGTCAATCCGCAGCCCACGCTTGGGCTCATCTTCAAAACCGCGGCTGCGGTAGTCGAACCAGCTGAAACGGTCGGCAACCTCCGGGTTCAGGTGACGGAAACTGTCCACCAGACCCCAGTTCTTCAGGCGTGCCATCCATTCGCGTTCTTCGGGCAGGAAGCTGCATTTGCCGGTTTTCAGCCAGCGTTTCATGTTATCCGGGCCAATGCCGATGTCGCAGTCTTCCGGGGAAATGTTCACATCGCCCATCACTACGATCGGCTGGTCGTTGCTGAACTGGCTTTCCAGCAATTGCTGCAAATCGCTGTAGAAACGTTCCTTGGCCGGGAACTTGGTGGGGTGATCGCGGCTTTCGCCCTGTGGGAAATAGCCGTTCATGATGGTCACCGGCACGCCATTGGCGTCGGCGAACGTGCCCCAGATAAAGCGCCGTTGAGCGTCTTCTTCATCAGTGGCGAAACCTTTGTGCAGCGCAATCGGCTCCTGGCGCGAGAGCAGGGCCACGCCGTAGTGACTCTTCTGGCCGTGGAAATACACGTGATACCCCAGCGCCTGCACCTCGGCCAGGGGAAACTGGTCGTCGTGGACCTTGGTTTCCTGCAACCCGATCACGTCCGGCTGATGCTTTTCGATCAGCGCCGCCAGCTGATGCGGGCGAGCGCGCAGCCCGTTGATGTTGAAGGAGACGATCTTCATGGTCGGCAGTCCTGGCAAAAGTGCGATGCTAGCTGACATGTAGGAATGGGGCCAGCTTTGGGGTGAGGGGATTCATTGTGTCCTGTCAGAGATGTGTTGGCAGATCCGGCCTCTTCGCGGGCAAGCCCGGTCGATGAAGCTCCTCGCTTGGTCTATACCTGTCTGGGGAACTGTGAAGCCACCCCAAGGCTCGTACCAAGAAGAGCGCAGCCATCTGAGCTGTGCCCCAG
>NZ_JBFTMK010000190.1:0-8218 GCF_056396965.1 Pseudomonas sp. 05N434 | reverse complement strand
CCCTCAGCGTCAGCGGCCAGTTCAGTTCAAGCGACATCGATCACAGCGCCACCGCCACTTGGAGCATTGCCGGATCCAATACCGGCACTTATGGCTCGATCGCCGTGGACGGCACCGGTCAGTGGACTTACACCCTGGCCAATGGCACCGATGGCGTCGCCAGTGCCGTGCAGTCGTTGCAGGCCGGCGAGAGCCATGACGAGGTGTTCACCATCCAGGTCAGCGATGGCCTGGGCGGCGTCGACACCCAGCAGGTGACCGTCACCGTCAGCGGCAGCAACGACGCACCGGTGCTCAGCTTCGCCAGCGGCAACGATGCCGGTGCGGTGCAGGAAGACAGCACCCTCAGCGTCAGTGGCCAGTTCAGCTCGAGCGACATCGACCATGCGGCCACCGCGACCTGGTCGATCAATGGCTCGGCAACTGGAACCTACGGCTCGATCGCCGTCGACGGCAGCGGTCAGTGGACTTACACCYTGGCCAAYGGCACYGAYGGTGTCGCCAGTGCCGTGCAATCGCTGCAGGCCGGCGAGAGCCATGACGAGGTGTTCAGCATCCAGGTCAGCGATGGCCTCGGCGGCGTCGACACCCAGCRGGTGACCGTGACCGTCACCGGCAGCAACGATGCGCCGGTGCTCAGCTTCGCGAGCGGCAACGATGTCGGCGCCGTGCAGGAAGACACCACACTTAGCGTCAGCGGCCAGTTCAGCTCGAGCGACATCGACCATGCGGCCACCGCCACCTGGAGCATTGCCGGGTCCAATACCGGCAGCTACGGCTCGATCGCGGTGGACGGCACCGGTCAATGGACCTACACGTTGGCCAATGGCACCGATGGTGTCGCCAGTGCCGTGCAATCGCTGAAGGCCGGCGAGAGCCATAACGAAGTGTTCACCATCCAGGTCAGCGATGGCCTSGGCGGYGTCGACACCCAGCAAGTGACYGTCACYGTCACCGGCAGCAAYGAYGCSCCGGTRCTCAGYTTCGCGTCGGGCAATGAGSTGGGCGCGGTGCAGGAGGACACCAGCCTCAGCGTCAGCGGTCAGTTCAGTTCGGCCGACATTGATCATGCGGCCACCGCCACCTGGAGTATTGCCGGGTCCAATACCGGCACTTATGGCTCGATCGCCGTCGACAGCACGGGCCAGTGGACCTACACCCTGGCCAACGGCAGCGATGGCGTCGCCAGTGCSGTGCAATCACTGAAGGCCGGCGAGAGTCACGATGAAGTGTTCAGCGTGCAGGTCAGCGATGGCCTCGGCGGCGTCGACACCCAACTGGTGACCGTGACCGTCACCGGCAGCAACGATGCCGCAGTGCTGTCCTCGGCCAGCGTCACGCTGACCGAAACCAATGCTCCGCTGACCACCGGCGGCAGCCTGACCATCAGCGATATCGACAGCCCGGAAAGCTTCCAGGCGCAGTCCGGCACCGCTGGCGCCAACGGGGCCTTCGCCATCGATGCCGCGGGTAACTGGAGCTATACCGCCAACTCGGCCTTCGATGCACTCAATGTCGGCGACAGCCTGACCGACACCTTCGCGGTACTCAGTGCTGATGGCACCGAGACCTCGGTCAGCGTCACCATCAACGGCACTAACGATGCACCGGTAACCGACCTGAACGGTGGAAGCGCCGGCAACGACGCGACCGCAGCCTTCACCGAACAGACCTCCGTGCTGATCGCCCCGTCGGCGACCATTACCGACGTCGACTCGGCCAACCTGACCTCGATGACGGCGACGCTGACGGTGCGCCCTGACGGCAACACCACCGAGTCGCTATCGCTTAACGCGAGCGCCACTACCGCAGCGGCCGGCCTGACGGTCAGCTACACCACCAGCACCGGCGTGCTGTCGATCACCGGTTTGGCCAGCAAGGCCACATACCAGACGATTCTGGACGGCATCCTCTACAACAACTCCAGCAATACGCCGACCACTTCTGATCGGACGGTGAACGTTCTGGTCAGCGACGGCATCGACAGCAGCATCTCGCACAGCGTCACCATCGGCATCACCGCGCTCAACGACACGCCGGTGAACACGTTGCCGGCAAGCTACACGACGAATGAAGACGCCGCATTCAAGCTCAGCGGTCTGTCGGTGGCAGACGTCGACGCAGGCGCTGGCAACATCTCGGTTACGCTCACGGTCGGCAGCGGCTCGTTGACGGCCGCGACAGCGGGCAGTGTCTCGGTCAGCGGCTCGGGCACCAGCAGCATCGTRCTCACGGGTACCCTCRCCAACATCAACACTTACCTGGCCACGGTCGCCAACCAGCCGACCTACACCCCAGCTGCCAATGCCAACGGTACGGTCACCCTGACCATGCTGACYAATGACGGCGGCAACACGGGCACTGGTGGTGCRCTGAGCGACAGCGACACGATCAACATCAACATCACCGCGCTCAAYGACRCWCCGGTGAACACRCTGCCGGCAAGCTACACGACGAATGAAGACACCGCATTCAAGCTCAGCGGCCTGTCGGTGGCAGACGTCGATGCAGGCGCTGGCAGCATCTCGGTCACGCTCACGGTCGRCAGCGGCWCSTTRACGGCCGCGRSAGCAGGCAGTGTCWCGRTCAGYGGCTCRGGCACCAGCAGCATCGTGCTCACGGGTACCCTCRCCAACATCAACACTTACCTGGCCACGGTCGCCAACCAGCCAACCTACACCCCGGTTGCCAATGCCAACGGCACGGTCACCCTGACCATGCTGACCAATGACGGTGGCAACACGGGCACTGGTGGTGCAYTGAGCGACAGCGACACGATCAACATCAACATCACCGCGGTCAATGACGCGCCGGTACTGTCCGGGACAGCTCCGACGTCGGTCAATGTCAGCGGCGGTGTGTTGGTGAGTTCGTTCCTGAGTTCCACTGATGTGGACAGTGGTGCACTGAAGGGCATCGCGATCACCGCTGCGACCCGCACAAATGGCTCTACTGGCAAGTGGCAGTACTCAACAGACAGTGGATCGACGTGGACAGATGTCGGCACGGTAAGTACGAACTCGGCGCTGCTGCTACGTAGCGGAGACTTAGTACGCATGACCGGTAACGGAAATGCGGGAGATCTAACCTACAAGGCGTGGGATCAGACGTCGGGCACGTTTGCGACGAAGGTCGACCCTGGCTCAGGCGGGGGTGCCAGCGCGTTCAGCACGACCAGCGTTACATGGTCGGTCACTCACCCGGCAGGCACCGCCGGCGAGCCGATCAACTTGGCTCTGGTCAACCCGTCGGCGGATCACAGTCTTCCTGTCACGGTAACGATCACCGGTGTTCCAGCGGACTGGATAGTGAACGGCGCCACGCATCTCGGCGGCGGCAGTTGGTCGGTCACCACTATCGACCCCTCGGTACTCACCGTCACTACGACGGCAGGCTACGTCGGCGCTATGGTGTTACATGTAACGGAGACTTGGACCAATGCAGACGGGACCACAGGAAGCGCCATCATCTCGGACAACGTAGAGGCTTACGCCCCAGGCTCACCAATCTTCGCCTTGTCCCTCAACGACAACCTGACCGGCTCGTCCGGTGCCGACACCTTCGTCTTCGCCCAGCCGATCGGCAACAACCAGATCTACAACTTCGATGCCGCAGCGGACAAGATCGACCTGATCGGCTTCACAGGCGTCACCGGCTTTGCTGACTTGAGCATCACTAACGACGCAAACGGCAATGCGCTGGTCAGCATAGGCACTGGCCAGACGATCACCCTGAAAGGTGTCGATGCGGCGAGCTTGAGCGAAGCGAACTTCCAGTTCGATGTCGACCCGCTCACCAACAACACCGGTACCCTCACCATTGCTGACGGCGCGATCATGCCGTTCGGTGGCAGTATCCATAACAGCGGCACCATCGAGCTCGGCTCCGCCGGCAGCGCGACCAGCCTCGAGGTTCTGTTCCGTGGCGCGACCTTGACCGGTGGCGGCCAGGTGCTGCTATCCGACAACGCGCAAAACGTGATTTTCGGCGGCAGCGCCGACACCGTACTGAACAACGTCGACAACCGCATTTCCGGCGCCGGCCAGTTGGGTGCCGGGCAGATGGTGCTGATCAATTCGGGGCTGATCATGGCCAGCGGGCTGAACAGCCTGGTGCTCGACACCGGCACCCACACCATCACCAACAGCGGGGTGCTGGAGTCCAYGGGCCCAGGCGGCATGACGGTGGCCAGTACGGTCGAAAACACCGGCCACCTGTGGGCCAATGGTGGTGACCTGCGCCTGCTGGCCGACGTGACCGGCGACGGCAGCGCGACCATCGACGGTAACGCGACCCTGACCTTCTCCGGTGCTGCACACGGGTCCGTCGCCTTCCACGGCGAAGGCGCGGGTACGCTGGTGATCGCACAGGCCGAAACAGCGGGCTCGCTGGCCGGCATCCTCGGCCTTGAGAGCAATGACATGCTGACGTTCGGCAATCTCACTTTCGGCGCCAACACCCAACTCAGCTACAACACCAACGCCTCTGGCGCCGGCGGCCTGCTGACAGTGGACGACGGCGTGCATCGGGCCGAGGTGAACCTGTTGGGGCATTACTCGGCGGAAGACTTCCAGGTCACCGACGGCGGCGCGGCCGGCACTCAAGTCAGTTACCACGGAGAATCCAGCGGCACGCTGGTGGGCACCATGCTCGCAGACACGATCAATGGTGGCGACGGCAACGACATCATCGTGGGCCGTGGCGGTGCAGACACGCTCAGCGGTGGCGCGGGAGCCGACGTGTTTGCCTACTTCAACGTGAATGAAGGCGGCGATCATATCCTCGACTACAACTACGCCGAAGGGGACAAAATCGACCTCTCCGCACTGCTCAAGGCCAACTTCGTCGCCGGCACCAGCCAGGTGTCGGACTTTGTCCAAGTGGTGCAGACCGGCAACGACATCACCGTGAAGGTAGACCCTGATGGCGCAAGCAATGGCAAGAATTTCGTCGATGTGGCGGTGCTTGACCACGCTGGTACGCCTGGGCCCGATCTGGTGCGCACCTGGTTCGGGGATGCGGAGCATACGCTGACGGCGTGATATTGGGCTGGAGTTGAGCAGTTGATGATGGTGGTGGAGACCAGGGAAGGTCGAATATGAATTGCACGATACCAACGTGAAATCCAAGCATGACGCGCCCAGAGGGGGATGTATGTTCCGATGGATGAGGGAACTTTGGGTGGGATCGGATCTGGTCGAGTTTGAGAGCTCGTTCGGACTGGCGGAATCTGTTGAGCGCCTGAAAGCCGCGACCCGGCACTGGGCTATGTTTACACCTTTTCGAGAAGCGGCCTTGGGAACGGTGACAGAGTCTCGCGTTTCGCTCCAACGTGTCATCCCGATGGTACGCAACTCATTCAAGCCACTTTTCGTCGGCCGATTCCAGGTGCGCCAAAACCAGGTCGTGCTAACCGGGCGTTTTGCGCTGCACTGGTCCGTTAAGCTCTTCATGGGCTTCTGGTTCGGGTTTTGTGTGCTTTTTACAGCATTGGCGTTGTTTACCGCCGTACCTGGGCCGCACGCCACATTCATGCCGCTGGAGGGGCTTGCGATGATGGCCTGTGGGATTGGCGTGATGCGGATCTGTATGTGGTTTTCCCGCAACGATCAGGCATGGCTGTCTGAGGTCATTCGCACGGCGCTGAGTAATCAGGTCGCGATTGCATCAAAAGGTTTGCCGCCCAATGAGCTTCGGAGCTCCCCAAAGCGGCCACCCACTGTCATCGTGATTGTCACAGCGATGCTCGCCCTCCAAGGGCTCATGTTCTGCGTTTCTGCCATAACGGATATCCAGCCTTCCCTGGGCGATCCAAGTGGTTCGGTCTTTACCCATTATGCAGACGTTAGACTTCGCTATCTTTCCGTAATCTATGGCGCAGTTATGCTCCCGCTGGCTTTCGACGTTTACCGACAGCGCATGTTCGCCTGGCGAATGGGGTTCCTGGCGCTTTTTGGGGGGGCTGCCCTCCAGGCGCTTGGCTTGCTTGCCCGAGAGGATCTTGGCAATGCGCGTCAGACCATAATCTTCTGCGTCGCCTCCCTGGTGATCACCATCGTCTGGGCGTGTTGGTGGTACGCGCAGCGCGTCCATTTTCACGATTGATCGGGAAAGAGTCGATAGACCGCCTCTTACGCCCTCCTGTGGAGGACTGGCAGCTAAGCTTGATATGACACGACGGTTATGAAAAAGCCCCGCCAGATAACAATCTGAGCAGGGCTTTYCTTTGCTTAAAGCATACCTGTTGCACCCACCTAGCACCCATGAGGGTTAAGCAGAGAAACAAAAAGACGCTGTAGGCCTTGGATTATATGGTGTCCCAGGGCAGGTTCGAACTGCCAACCTTCCCCTTAGGAGGGTCATCTGAGCTCCAGCACCCGCTGGACAAACCCAGTATTTATTGGGCTTTAAGTCCGGTTGTGTCCGTAAAAACGACCCCGTATAGTTCTTTTTGCTGTCACGCTGCTGTCACGGGAACCGAATCACTTGAAAGTCAAAATCACTCAAAAGCTCATCAACGGCCTGGAAGCAGAGCCGAAGGCATACCGCATTCACGACACAGCACAGCCTGGCCTATTTATCCGCGTCCTGCCCAGTGGTCACAAATCATTTATGGTCACCTGGGGCCGCAACAAGAATGCCACACTCGGCCGAGTCGGGGTGGTAACGCTCGATCAAGCACGAACCGAAGCTGCCCAGTACCTTGCAGATGCCCACGCCCACGGCGAACCACTGGCCGTTACCCAAGGCCGCAAAGGTGCCACCCTGCCCTCTTTGCGCGAGTTTATCGACGACACCTATATGCCGTGGTTCAAGACGCACCACAAAGGCCATGAGAAGACGCAGCACACCCTGAGCAATAACTTCGACGCAATTATGGCTCAGCGCCTCGACGCGATCACCGGTCGCGACCTTGAACTGATCCGAACCGCCTGGATGCAGGCCGGCAACAAGGCGTCGACGGTCAATCGAAAGATGGGCTCAATCAGCGGCGTGTTCAGCCGGGCTGTTGAATGGGAGTACATCGCCGCGCATCCGTTGGCCAAGCTTAAACAGCTCAAGGTCGACTCAATGGGCAAGGTTCGATATCTGGACCAGGATGAAACCAAGCGTCTGCGCGAAGCTCTGGACGCGCGCCAAGACGAAGCGCGGGTCGAGCGCGAGACTGCAAACAAGTGGCGGGCAGACCGCGGCAAAGAGCAGATGCAAAGTTTGCTGCAACTGCCCTTCACTGACCACCTGAAGCCCATGGTGCTGGTGTCGCTGAATACCGGCATGAGGCGTGGCGAGCTGTTCGACCTGAAATGGTCAGCGGTGAACTTCCAAACGAAGACGATCACCGCCACCGGCGCCACTACCAAAACGAGCGATACACGACATATCCCAATGAACAAGGAAACCTTCGGCGTGCTGGAGGATTGGAAAAAGCAGGTAGGGAAGTCTCGGTATGTTTTCCCGAGTCAGGCCGGCGGCCGTCTGGAGGACGTTAAAAGCGCCTGGCTCAAACTGCTGGAGCGCGCCAAGATCGAGGGCTTTCGCTGGCACGATATGCGTCACGACTTCGCGTCACGCCTGGTAATGGCCGGCGTACCGCTCAACACGGTACGGGATCTGCTGGGGCACGCCGATATCAAGATGACGCTTCGGTATGCTCACTTGGCGCCCGGGACCAAGGCTGCGGCGGTTGAGTTGATTTAGAGCGGCATCAACTCTTTATTGCCGATAGGAACAATTGTAGGGCTCATCTTATGCCTCTCGACGTGTTCCAAAAGCTCATTCCAGTTGGAGCGGACGAGAAAAGGAACGAGCCGCTCATAATCATCCGAAGAGTAAGTACCATCGGAATACTCAACCCAAAAGTACCTGCTCGCCTTGATCGTCTCCCAAACCCTGAGCTCGTCATAGGTCAATGCCTCTGGCATATGAATTGCGAGATTGATCAGCCGGAGTGACTCGTCTGTCGACCAGACTTTATCGAGCATTGACGAAAGTGTTGTTCCATCAAAGTCGAGCGATTGATTGGCTATCGATTGAGATATTGCCCACTCGATTACAGCCGTAAGGGAGCGTTTCTGCAGTCTCCCCATTATGTCTAAGGCAAACTTGATCTTTGGATCAATCCTTATTCCGACACTGACTGTCGTGCTGGTCTCGCCGGTTCGCTTACTTGTCTTGGTGGCCATACGTTCCATCTGCTCTGTAAAGGTCAGTTTAACTG
>NZ_JBFTMK010000189.1:0-8224 GCF_056396965.1 Pseudomonas sp. 05N434 | reverse complement strand
GGATAAGGTTGAGTTCGGCGGCCATGATCGGCCGGCGCTGACCGCGCTCCTGGACAAAATGAATGTCCGGGTCCGGGCGTTTATCGTTGACGAAGGTGCGGAAGCGCTTGAGTTTTTCCGGGTCTTTGAGGGCATTGGCCCATTCGCATTCGTAGCGGTTGACCACCAGTTGCATCTGCGACTCAAGTTCTGCGCCAAGCCCCAGGCTGTCGTTGATGATCACGTCCTTGAGGTAATCCAGCCCGCCCTCCAGGCTTTCGCGCCACACCGAGGTGCGCTGCAATTTATCGGCGGTGCGGATGTAGAACATCAAGAAACGGTCGATGTAACGGATCAGGGTTGCATCGTCCAGGTCGGTGGCGAACAACTCGGCGTGACGCGGACGCATGCCGCCGTTGCCGGCCACATAGAGGTTCCAGCCGTTCTCGGTAGCGATCACGCCCACGTCCTTGCTCTGCGCCTCGGCACATTCACGGGTGCAACCGGAGACGGCGAACTTGAGCTTGTGCGGCGAGCGCAGGCCTTTGTAGCGATCTTCGAGGGTCAGGGCCATTTTCACGCTGTCCTGCACGCCGTAACGGCACCAGGTGCTGCCCACGCAAGACTTCACGGTACGGGTCGACTTGCCGTAGGCGTGCCCGGTTTCGAAACCGGCCTCGATCAGCTCGGACCAAATGTCCGGCAACTGATGCAACTGCGCGCCGAACAGGTCGATCCGCTGGCCGCCGGTGATCTTGGTGTAGAGGTCGTATTTCTTCGCCACCACGCCGATCGCGATCAGTTTGTCGGCAGTGATCTCACCGCCAGCAATGCGCGGCACGACCGAATAGGTGCCGTTTTTCTGCATGTTGGCCATGAAGGTATCGTTGGTGTCCTGCAACGGCACCAGCGAGGCGTCCATGATCGGCTGGTTCCAGCACGAGGCGAGGATCGAGCCCACCGCCGGTTTGCACACGTCACAACCGGTGTGTCCACGGCCGTGCTTGGCCAGCAGCTCTTCGAAAGTGATCACCCCTTCTACCCGCACCAGCGCATAAAGCTCTTGGCGGGTGTAGGCGAAGTGTTCGCACAGGCTCTTGTCGACGCTGACGCCACGGGCAATCAGTTCATGCTCGAAGACTTGCTTGAGCAGCCCCGCGCAACCGCCGCAACCGGTGCACGCCTTGGTCTGCGACTTGAGCAGGCCCAGGTCGGTGCAGCCGCCATCGATGGCCGAGCAGATCGAGCCCTTGGTGACGTTATGGCACGAGCACACCGTTGCCGACTCGGGCAACGCGCCCGGGCCCAGGGTTGGCGTGCCGGCGGACGACGGCAGAATCAGGCTGGCCGGTTCCGACGGCAAGGCAATGCCGTTCTGCATGTATTGCAGCAAGGTGTCGTAATAGCTGTTGTCGCCGACCAACACTGCGCCAAGTACACGCTTGCTGTCGGCATCCACCACCAGGCGGCGATAGCTGGCCGTCGCTTCATCGATGAACTGATAACTGCGCGCGCCCGGTGTCTGGGCATGGGCATCGCCGATGGAGCCGACGTCAACACCGAGCAGTTTGAGCTTGGTCGACATGTCGGCGCCCTGGAACGGCTCGGCGGCTTGATTGCACAGCAGCGACGCCACGCCACGGGCCATCTGGTAACCGGGGGCGACCAGGCCGAAGAGGCTGCCATTCCAGGCGGCACACTCGCCGATGGCGTAGATGTTCGGGTCGCTGGTCAGGCACTGGTCGTCGATCACCACGCCGCCGCGAGGACCAATGTCCAGCGCGCATTGGCGGGCCAATGCATCTTGCGCACGGATGCCGGCGGAGAACACGATCAGGTCGGCTTCAAGAAATTCGTCGTTGGCAAAATTCATCCGGTAGCGGTACTGCTCGCCGGCACTGATCGACTGCGTGCCACGGGACAGGTGCACACCCACACCGAGCCGCTCGATTTGCGCCTTCAGCGCCAGACCGCCCTGCTCGTCCAGCTGCACCGGCATCAGGCGCGGGGCGAACTCCACCACATGGGCTTCCAGGCCCAGGCTTTTCAGGGCGTTGGCGGCCTCCAGACCGAGCAGGCCACCGCCGACCACCACGCCACGCCGGGCATTGGCCGCCGCAGCACGAATCGCGTCGAGGTCTTCAAGAGTGCGATACACCAGGCGCGAGTCGCCTTCGGCACCTTCAATAGGTGGCACGAAAGGATAAGAGCCGGTGGCCAGAACCAGTTTGTCGTAGGCGACGCAACCTTGCGCGGTAATCACCTGGCGCCGGGCGCGGTCGATTTCCAGCACCGGCACACCCAAATGCAGGGTGACGCCCGGCGTTTGATACAGGGAGGCTTCGCCCAGGGCCAGCGATTCGGCATCGCGACCGCCGAAATACTCGGACAGATGCACACGATCGTAGGCACGCATCGGCTCTTCGCTGAAGACATGCAGGCGGTAATGGTCGAGGGCGCCGCGCTCGATGAGCTGCTCGACACAATGATGTCCGACCATGCCATTGCCGATCACGATCAGCGTTTGCAGTTTGTTCAATGCGGCAACATTGGAATTCATAGTAAGCACCCAGCCAAAGCCAATCACGGATAAAAAAGCAAAAAAAAACGCCTGAAACCTCTCGGTTTCAGGCGTCTTTGCCTGTTCTTCGCGGTGTTCGACCTGGCGCCTTCGCCTGATCCACCGATGTTGCCCACGACCTGCCCGGCCGGTCGATCTTCGTTGATCGAGTGGGCTGCCCCTCTTTTTCAGATGAGGCTGAAGGGAGAATGCAGCCTTTGTGCCAGTCCGTAGCGCATGACTTCCTCAGTTCTGGAAAACCGACGGCTGAACGATGGGAGAGTTTGATAAAGACCGCGCCCCGGGCGGGTCTCATCAGGCGCGAGTCAACTTTGCAGGCCCCCGCGAGCGGGTGGGCGGACGTTGGGACTGAAGGAAGGAACAGCTCAGGAAACCGCTTCGCACTGGTGCATGTTGTCAGGCATGGCTCTTTAAAAGTGCATGCGCTACACCCTGCCGGGCATTTCCCGGTGCCATTCGGGCAAGCGTCAATGCCGATCTGTAGCAGCTGCCGAGCCTGCGAGGCTGCGTTCGGCTGCGCAGCAGTCGTCAAATCAGTAATTGCGGCTCGTCGCTGCTCAACTTACCGGCCCGGGTAAGCGTTGCCTTCAGCAGCATCGCGTATTTGTATTTTCAGATATATCGAGGCCGCGACCTTTTGGCGCATGCCGCCAAGCCATCGATTAAGCGTCACAGGGCAACAGTTTGTTAACATCCATGCGCTTTTTTTCGTCTGATTGATCAGCCACTGTAGATTCCCGGTCGCTACACAGGATGCTTTTGTTCATGAGTACGTTGTATACCCGTCGCACGGTCCTGCGCGGCATGAGCCTGCTGAGCCTCGGCCTGCTCGCTGGCTGCGATGACAGCAGCAAGCTGTCGTTCAAGTACGGCAAGGACCTCAGTGACAAGATCATGGGGCGTACCTTCAAGCTCAAGGACGCCCAGGGCGAATCCCGGATGCTGACCAGCTATCGGGGCCTGATGCCGATGGTTTTCTTCGGTTTCACCCAATGTCCGGCGGTCTGCCCGACGACGCTGGCCCGTGCGGCACAGGCGAAAAAACTGATGGGCCGCGATGGCGAACGCCTGCAAGTGATCTTCATCACCCTGGACCCCGAGCGCGATACGCCGCAAATGCTCGACGCTTACGTCAAGGCCTTCGATCCGAGTTTCGAGGCGCTGTACGGTACGCTGGAAGAAACCGCCGCCACCGCCAAGGAGTTCGGTGTGTTCTATGAAAAGATCCCGAGCGGTTCGACCTATACCCTCTCCCATACCGCGACCAGCTTCGTTTTCGACTCCCGAGGCAATTTGCGCCTGGGGCTGTCCGCGTCCCTTACCGCTAAAGAGTGTGCAGAAGACCTGCTCACCGTCATGGAGGTCTGCTGATGACTTCGATTTGCGCACCACGTATTAAACAGCTGGGTATCAAACAACTGGTCCTGGGTCTTTCCCTGATTGGCATGGCCTGGCAGGTGTCCGCTCAAACCCAGGTGAGCGACGCCTGGGTCCGCGCGACGGTGGCTGGTCAGCATTCGACCGGCGCCTTCATGACCCTGCAGGCCGACAGCGATAGCAAACTGCTCAGCGTGCAGTCGCCGGTAGCGAACACCGTGCAAATTCACCAATCCAGCATGAAAGACGATGTGATGAGCATGAGCCAGGTCGAGTCCGTCGCGCTGCCGGCCGGCAAACCGGTAAGCTTCGATCCCCATGGCTATCACATCATGTTGATGGATTTGACGGCCCAGGTTAAGGAAGGCGGCAAAGTGCCCCTGACCCTGACCGTGGAAAACGCCAAGGGCGAAAAAGAGACGATCACCGTTGACGCCGAGACTCAGGCGCTCGGCATGCCTGATCACAGCAAGATGCATTGAGAGTTCGATCCCAGCCTGTCTGATCGCAGGCTGGTGTTCCGGTGGCGTATGCCTGCCCTCACCTGATAGCCTGAGCACCCTTGCCTGCATGTCTCTGATGGATCATCGGCGCGTGAAGACGCCGCGATGATCACTTCACCCCCATTCAATCAAGACAACGGTGACTCTCTTGATCAGCAGCACCCCCACATTTGCCCGCGATATCGACGGCAAAGCCATTTCTGCCAAGGTTCTCGATGAGGTCCGGGAAGAGGTTCTGGCCCTGGCTGGCCAACAGATCTACCCCGCCCTGGCGGTCTTGTTGGTCGGCGACGACCCGGCCAGCCATGTGTATGTGCGCAATAAACTGCTGCGCGCCAAGGAAGTCGGTATCCGCTCCCTGGAATACCGCCTGCCGGAAACCGCCAGCCAGGCCCAGGTCCTGGAACTGATTGCACAACTCAATGCCGATCCCACGGTGAACGGCATCCTGGTGCAACTGCCCTTGCCGGCCCCTATCGATGAGCAGGCAGTGATTCATGCCATCGACCCGATCAAGGACGTGGACGGTTTTCACCGGGAAAACGTTGGCGGGCTGGTGCAAGGCATCGAAGTGCTGACTCCGTGCACGCCCAGCGGCTGCATGCGTCTGTTGCACGAAACCTGCGGTGATGACTTGAGTGGCTTGCACGCGGTGGTCATCGGCCGGTCGAACATCGTCGGAAAACCGATGGCGACCTTGCTGCTGCAGGCCAATTGTTCGGTCAGCGTGGTGCACTCGCGCAGCGTCGATGCCCCGGCGTTGTGCCGGTTGGCGGATATCGTGGTCGCCGCGGTGGGCCGGCCAACGTTGATCGATGCCAGTTGGCTCAAGCCCGGCGCGGTGGTGATCGATGTCGGCATCAACCGCATCACCAGCGAGTTCGGCAACCGTCTGGTGGGCGATGTCGACTACGCCAGCGCCCGCACCGTCGCCAGCGCGATCACCCCGGTTCCCGGTGGCGTCGGGCCGATGACCATTGCMTATCTGTTGAAGAACACCTTGATCGCCAGCCGGTTGCAACGCGCGGCACAGGCTCGCGGGCAGCAGCCTGAGGACGATCTGGCGTTGAACTGAGCATTGATCTGACCCCACAATCAGGATTGGTGTCCAACTTTTGGGGGCAGATCAACCTGTAGGAGCGAGGCTTGCCGCGAAGCTTTTGGCGTACTTGAGAACGCCTTCGCGGGCAAGCCTCGCTCCTACAGTGGGCCGTGTCGGTCTGGCACATCCTCTTTTTATTTCCCCGCGTGCAACACCTGCGTTTGCGGCATCGCCGAAGAGTGGTGGTTGAGAATCTTCCACTGACCGCCCACCTGCTCATAAACGAAGGTGTAACGCGCCTGCACCTGACGGGTCTTGCCATCGGCTTCGGTCAACGTAAAGGTGTAGACGCCACTGTCCATGGCCACGTTGGCGCCCAATGGGCGGATCTCACGGAAGTTGATCAGCCCTACCGGCTTGAGCGCCATGAAGTGATCGAAGTAGTCCTTGATCTGTGCCGGCGTGGTGCGCACCTGATTGGAAACCGTCGGTTGCAGCACCGCGTTCGGCGCATACAGGTCGACCACGCTCTGAACATTGCCACTCTTCAACGCGCTGTTCCAATGGTCAAACAGGGCGGCGATTTCACGATCCTTCGCGCTGGTCGGTTGCTGCGCCACGCTGCTGTAAACGTAAGGCACCGCTTCCAACGCCTGAGCCAACGGGGCGGTCAGGGCGAATAACAGGGCGATGGTCGAGGTCTTGAATTTCATTGCGCTATTCCAATGATGGTCGATGGGCACACTGTGCCGCCCTGAACGCGGCCCGCCATCGGCCAACCGGAGCCATCTGCCTATGCCATTCGGCAGATAGCGCCCTGCCCCGCTAACAAGGTTTAATAACGCCCCTGCCCGAACGGGCGTGCCGGCGCCGGAACCTGCCCCCATGCAAAACCCTGATCATGACCCCGGTAGCGCCCTGGCCATTCGCACTCAATATCGGCAGTCGCAAAGTCGCGCCGCGCGGCTGCGGCTGCTGGTGGATACCGGCCAGGAGCTGACCCAACTGGCTCCCGAGGCCATGCGCCAACGGGTGCTGCAACGGGCCTGCGCCTTCCTGGCCATGGACCACGCGCTACTGCTGGAATGGGACGTGGATGCGCAGGTCCGGACCACCGCCAGTCACGGCAGCCGCGATCGTTTGCACAGCCTCGAGCACCTCGCCGACACCGCGATGTGCGCACCGCAATGGCAGGAACAGCCGAGCGCGGATCTGCCCAATGTGTTGCGGGTGCCTTTACGCGGTGGCGATGGTGCCGCCTTCGGTGCGTTGGTGCTGGCCAACAGCGTCAGCATCAGCGCACCGGACACCGAAGACCTCGAATCCCTGCAACTGCTCGCCACCCTGCTCGCCGCGCACCTGGAAAACCAGCGCTTGCTCGACGCATTGGTGGCCCGCGAGCGCACCATGTCCGATCTGGTCCACCGACTGTTCCGGGCACAGGAAGACGAACGCAAACGCATGGCCTACGACCTGCACGACGGCCTGGCACAAACCCTCGCCGGGCTGCATCAACGCCTGCAAGGTTTTGCCGGTCGCTGCCCGCCATTGCCCGACGAACTCAGTGCGGACTTACAGACGATTCTTCAACTGGCCCAGCATTGCGTCGGTGAAGGCCGGCAATTGATCCGTGGCCTGCGTCCGACGGTGCTCGACGACTTTGGCTTGCTGAAAGCGGTCGACAAAGAGGCCGATCGCCTGCGCGAGGCCGGGATCAAAGTGAACTGGAGTGCACGTTGCGAAGCACGTTTGCCCAGCCAGGTGGAGATCGCCCTGTTCAGGATCGCCCAGGAAGGCATCAACAATATTCTCAAACATGCGCAGGCCAGCCACGTCGTGCTGGCGCTGCAACTGCATGACGGACACGCCTCGCTGCGGGTGGACGATAACGGCCAGGGCTTTGCCATGGAACAACCCCTCGATACCTGCGGCGCCCGGCACCTGGGGCTTGCCGCGATGCAGGAACGCGCGAGCCTGCTGGGCGGCGAGTTCACCTGCATCAGCCATGCGCACGGCGGAACGCAACTGCGCGCCACCGTCCCCTCCGGCCTGAATGGAACCCCTCAATGACTGACGTTATACGACTGGTGGTCGCGGACGACCATGAAGTCACGCGCACCGGCTTCGTCTCGTTGCTCGCCGGCCTGACGCAATTCGAAGTGGTCGGCCAGGCGTGCAATGGCCAGCAAGCACTGGACTTATGTGAACGTCTTTTGCCCGACATCGTCATCCTCGACATCCGCATGCCGGTGCTCAACGGGCTGGGCGCCGCACGCCTGCTTCAAGAGCGCCTGCCGAGCCTGAAAGTGATGATGTTCACCATGGACGACAGCCCCGATCACCTTGAAGCCGCCATGAACGCCGGTGCTGTGGGCTATCTGCTCAAGGATGCCAGTCGCCACGAAGTGATCGACGCCTTGCAACGTGTCGCCGCCGGCGAGCAGGCCCTCAACAGTTCAGTCAGCGCGCAGTTGCTGCGCCGCCTGACCGAGCGCAACGCCAGCGGCGCCGCCCCCGTAACCCTGACCCCACGGGAACGCCAGGTGCTGGGGCTGGTGGCCAGCGGCATGAGCAACCGTGAAATCGGTGCAAAACTCGGCATCACCACCGGCACGGCCAAAGCCCATGTGGAACGGGTCATCGGCAAACTCGGCGCCGCCGACCGCACCCAGGCCGCTGTGCGTGGTATTGCGCTGGGTCTGGTGACCCAGTCATGAAAGCGTCAAACGCCCGCCGCTGGGC
>NZ_JBFTMK010000188.1:0-8225 GCF_056396965.1 Pseudomonas sp. 05N434 | reverse complement strand
TGTTAACCCCGATCACGTAATCGCTAACCTGGCGTCTAACGGCGCCCTGAACATGAAGCTCACCGTAGCTCGTGGTCGTGGTTATGAACCGGCAGACTCGCGTCAGAGCGATGAAGACGAAAGCCGCAGCATCGGTCGCTTGCAGCTTGACTCTTCGTTCAGCCCGGTTCGCCGTATCGCATACGTGGTGGAAAACGCCCGTGTCGAACAGCGTACTAACCTGGACAAGCTGGTTATTGATCTGGAAACCAACGGTACCCTGGATCCTGAAGAGGCTATCCGCCGTGCTGCAACCATTCTGCAACAGCAGTTGGCTGCGTTCGTCGATCTCAAAGGTGACAGTGAGCCAGTGGTTGTCGAGCAGGAAGACGAGATCGATCCGATCCTGCTTCGCCCGGTTGACGATCTGGAACTGACTGTACGTTCGGCTAACTGCCTTAAGGCGGAAAACATCTACTACATCGGCGACCTGATTCAGCGTACCGAAGTAGAGCTGTTGAAGACTCCGAACCTTGGCAAGAAATCCTTGACTGAAATCAAGGACGTTCTGGCCTCCCGCGGTCTGTCCCTCGGCATGCGCCTCGACAACTGGCCGCCTGCAAGTCTTAAGAAGGACGACAAGGCGACTGCCTGATCGTCGTAATCACCGAACGTTGTGTTTGGTAAGGAATGAACCATGCGTCATCGTAAAAGTGGTCGTCACCTGAGCCGCACCAGCTCGCACCGCAAGGCCATGTTTCAAAACATGGCGGTGTCGCTGTTCGAGCACGAGCTGATCAAAACTACACTGCCAAAAGCCAAAGAACTGCGCCGCGTTGCTGAGCCGCTGATCACTTTGGCCAAGACAGACAGCCTGGCTAACCGCCGTCTGGCTTTCGACCGTACTCGTTCGAAAGCTATCGTTGGTAAGCTCTTCAACGACCTGGGCAAGCGTTACGCTACCCGTGAGGGTGGCTACCTGCGCATCCTCAAGTGCGGTTTCCGCGCTGGCGACAACGCGCCTATGGCGTACGTCGAGTTGGTTGATCGTGCTGTCGGCGGTGAAGCTGTATCCGCTGAGTAAGACGTCAGTCTGAAACAAAGAACCGGGCCTAGTGCCCGGTTTTTTGTGCCTGCAAGAAATGCGCTCTGCGTACAAGCTTCAAACCCTTCCCTATAGGCACTATATGCTTGGGTTGATCATTAGTAATTTTCTATTGATGTCTGCAAATTAATGAATTTGTGACTGTCATGTTGATGATCAATACTTCCCACCAAGCCGATTTAGCCGGCAGTTCAAGACTGACAGAGGAAGAGATCGCATGAGCCAAAACAAAACACTTACGACCGCCAGTGGCGCTCCTGTCGCCGACAACCAGAATTCCCGCTCCGCCGGCCCTCGTGGCCCTCTGCTGCTCGACGATTTCCACCTGATCGAGAAGCTTGCCCACTTCAACCGTGAAAACATCCCGGAGCGTCGCGTACACGCCAAAGGCTCGGGTGCTTACGGCACGTTCACTGTGACTCGCGATATCACTCAATACACCAGTGCCAAGCTGTTTGAGTCTGTCGGCAAACAAACCCCGACCTTCCTGCGATTCTCCACCGTGGGTGGCGAGCGCGGCTCGGCTGACACCGAGCGTGATCCACGTGGTTTTGCCCTGAAGTTCTACACCGAGGAAGGCAACTGGGACATCGTCGGCAACAACACGCCGGTGTTCTTCATCCGTGATCCGCTGAAATTCCCTGACTTTATCCACACCCAGAAGCGTCTGCCGCAAAGCAACCTGAAAAGCGCGCAGATGATGTGGGATTTCTGGTCGCATTCGCCTGAGGCGCTGCACCAGGTCACTATCCTGTTTTCGGATCGCGGCATCCCTGACGGTTACCGTCACATGCACGGCTTCGGCAGCCACACCTACAGCTTGATCAACGCCAATGGCGAGCGTCACTGGGTGAAGTGGCACTATAAAACCAAGCAAGGGATCAAGAACCTCGCTCCGGCAGAAGCGGCGCGCCTGGCCGGCACCGATCCGGATTACGCACAACGTGACCTGTTCGGCGCCATTGAGCGCGGTGACTTCCCGAAATGGAGTGTCAACATTCAGATCATGACCGAGGCTCAGGCCTCGACTCACTATGAGAACCCGTTTGACGTGACCAAGACCTGGTCGCAGAAAGAGTTCCCGTTGATCGAAGTGGGCGAGCTTGAGCTCAACCGCAATCCGCTGAACTACTTCGCTGAAGTCGAGCAGGCCGCGTTCGGTCCGAGCAACATGGTCCCAGGCGTCGGCCTGTCACCTGACCGCATGCTGCAGGGGCGTGTGTTCGCTTACGCGGATGCCCACCGGTACCGTGTGGGCACCAATCACCAGCAGCTGCCAGTGAATGCACCTCGCAGTCCGGTCAACACTTACCAGCGCGATGGTTCGATGGCGTTTGGCAGTAATGGCGGTGCGGCGCCGAACTACGAGCCGAACAGCTACGTTGAATCACCGAAACAGGCACCGCACTACGCGGAACCTGCCTTGGTCTTGAGCGGCGCGGCTGACCGTTACGATCATCGCGAAGATACCGACTACTACAGTCACGCGGGTGCGCTGTTCCGTCTGATGAACGATGAGCAGAAAGCGCTGCTGATCAACAACATTGCCGGTGCAATGGCTGGGGTTTCCGGCGACGTGGTTGATCGTCAGCTACAGCATTTCTTCAAGGCCGATCCGGCTTATGGAGAAGGCATCGCGAAGGCGTTGGGCGTACAGCTTAACGAAGTCTAAACGAGAAGCAGAACCGCCCTCATTAGGGCGGTTTTTTGCGTTATTTGAACCCATTTTCTCAGAATATCTTCGCTTTTATTGCGGCGGGCGAGTGACCTTCAGGTCAGGTTGGTTCAAACTACAGACTTTCAGGCAGGGAGATGTAGGGCGATGCAAGGTCACCCAGACGTAATCGATTACCTCAACACGTTGCTGACAGGCGAACTGGCAGCGCGTGATCAATATTTCATCCATTCGCGGATGTACGAGGACTGGGGGTTCACCGAGCTCTACGAACGTATCAACCACGAGATGGAAGAAGAGGCTCAGCACGCTGATGCGCTGATGCGTCGGATCCTGATGCTCGAAGGTACGCCGCGCATGCGTCCGGACGATCTCGATGTCGGCACCACCGTGCCGGACATGCTCGCCGCTGACCTGCGTCTGGAATATAAAGTTCGTGCAGCTCTGTGCAAAGGCATCGAGCTTTGCGAGCGGCACAAGGACTATGTCACCCGCGAGATCTTGCGCATTCAGCTGAACGACACCGAGGAAGATCACACCTATTGGCTGGAGAAACAGCTGGGTTTGATCAAGTTGATCGGATTGGAGAATTACCTGCAATCGCAGTTCTGATTTTTAGGCCGACGACGCACAAAAAAGCCCCTGTCACCGACAAAGTGACAGGGGCTTTTTCATGGGCCTGATTCAGGCCTTGTCGCGAGCCAGCAGTGGTTTGAGGTAGTAGCCAGTGTGAGACTGCTTCATCTCGGACACGTCTTCCGGCGTGCCGACGGCAATAATCTGGCCGCCCTTGGAGCCGCCTTCCGGCCCCAGGTCCACCAACCAGTCGGCGGTCTTGATCACATCCAGGTTGTGTTCGATCACCACCACGGTATTGCCATGGTCGCGCAAGCGATGCAAAACATCGAGCAGTTGCTGGATATCCGCAAAGTGCAGGCCGGTAGTTGGCTCATCGAGGATATACAGGGTCTTGCCGGTATCGCGCTTGGACAGCTCGCGGGACAGTTTCACCCGCTGGGCTTCACCGCCCGACAGCGTCGTCGCCGATTGTCCCAGCTTGATGTACGAAAGGCCTACGTCCATCAGCGTCTGAAGCTTGCGCGCCAAGGCCGGAACTGCGTCGAAGAACACCCGGGCTTCCTCGATGGTCATCTCGAGGGTTTCGTGGATGCTCTTGCCCTTGTATTTGATCTCAAGGGTTTCGCGGTTGTAGCGCTTGCTCTTGCAGACGTCGCACGGGACATAGATGTCCGGCAGGAAGTGCATCTCCACTTTGATCAGGCCATCGCCCTGGCAGGCTTCACAGCGTCCGCCCTTCACGTTGAAGGAGAAACGCCCCGGCCCGTAACCGCGGGAGCGCGATTCCGGTACGCCGGCGAACAACTCGCGAATTGGCGTGAACAAGCCGGTGTAGGTCGCCGGGTTGGAGCGCGGTGTGCGACCGATCGGGCTCTGATCGATGTCGACGACTTTATCCAGGTGCTCAAGGCCCTTGATGCTGTCGTGAGCCGCCGCTTCCAGGGTCGTTGCCCCGTTGAGTGCGGTAGCGCTCAAGGGAAACAACGTGTTGTTGATCAGCGTCGATTTGCCCGAGCCGGACACGCCGGTCACGCAGGTCAGCAGGCCGATTGGAATCTCCAGATCGACATTGCGCAAATTGTTACCGCGAGCACCCTTGAGGGACAGCGACAGCTTCTTGTTACGGGGTGTGCGTTTGGCTGGAACGGCGATCTTCACCCGGCCCGACAAATACTTGCCGGTCAGCGAATCAGGGTGAGCCATGACTTCGTCCGGCGTGCCTTCGGCAACGATATGTCCACCGTGCACACCCGCGCCCGGGCCGATATCCACCACATAATCAGCCAGACGAATCGCGTCTTCATCGTGCTCGACCACGATCACCGTGTTGCCGATGTCACGCAGGTGCTTGAGTGTGCCGAGCAATCGGTCGTTGTCCCGCTGGTGCAGGCCAATTGACGGTTCATCGAGGATGTACAGAACCCCCACCAGACCGGCGCCAATCTGACTGGCCAGGCGAATGCGCTGGGCCTCACCGCCGGACAGCGTGTCGGCACTGCGATCCAGTGACAGATAGTCCAGGCCAACGTTGACCAGAAACTGCAGGCGTTCGCGGATTTCCTTGAGGATCTTGTCGGCAATTTCGCCACGGCGGCCGGTCAGCTTCAGCACGCCGAAGTATTCGCAGGCATCGCCGATCGGCAAGTTGGTCACCGCCGGCAAGGTCTTCTCGCCAACCCACACGTGTCGCGCCTCGCGACGCAGACGGGTGCCACGGCAATCCGGGCAAGGCTGGGTGCTGAGGAATTTGGCCAGTTCTTCGCGGACTGAAGCCGATTCGGTTTCGCGGTAGCGGCGTTCCAGGTTCGGCACGATGCCTTCGAACGGGTGCGAGCGTTTGACGATGTCGCCGCGGTCGTTCAGGTACTTGAAGTCGACGTTCTGCGAGCCACTGCCGTGCAGGATGAATTTCTGTTGATCGGCCGGCAGTTCGTTGAACGGCACTTCGAGGCTGAACTTGTAGTGGGCGGCCAGCGAGCCAAGCATCTGGAAGTAATAGACGTTGCGCCGGTCCCAGCCGCGGATCGCGCCTTCGGCCAGGGTCAGTTCACCGTTCACCAATCGTTTGGTGTCGAAGAACTGTTTAACCCCCAGGCCATCGCAGGTCGGGCAGGCGCCGGCCGGGTTGTTGAAGGAAAACAGTTTGGGTTCCAGCTCGCTGATGGCGTGGCCGCAGATCGGGCAGGCAAAGCGTGCGGAGAAGATGATTTCTTCGCCGGGCTCGTCGTCCATTGGCGCCACCAGAGCGATGCCGTCCGCCAGTTTCAGCGCGGTCTCGAACGATTCGGCCAGGCGTTGTTGCAGATCGGCGCGGACCTTGAAGCGGTCGACCACGACATCGATCGAGTGCTTCTTCTGTTTATCCAGCTTCGGCAACTCGTCCAGCTCACAGAGCTTGCCGTTGACCCGGGCCCGCACAAAGCCCTGGGCGCGCAGTTCTTCGAAGACCGAGAGGTGTTCGCCCTTGCGCTCGCGGATTACCGGAGCCAACAGCATCAGTTTGCTGCCTTCCGGTTGCGCCAGCACCAGGTCGACCATCTGGCTGACGGTCTGGGCTTCCAGCGGAATGTCGTGGTCCGGGCAGCGCGGAATACCGACGCGAGCGTAGAGCAGGCGCAGGTAATCGTAGATTTCGGTAATGGTGCCAACCGTCGAGCGCGGGTTGTGCGAGGTCGACTTCTGTTCGATGGAGATCGCTGGCGACAGACCTTCGATGGTGTCGACGTCAGGCTTTTCCATCATCGACAGGAATTGCCGGGCGTAGGCCGACAGCGATTCGACATAGCGGCGCTGGCCTTCGGCGTACAGCGTGTCGAAGGCCAGGGACGACTTGCCGGATCCGGACAGGCCGGTGATGACGATCAGTTTGTCCCGTGGCAGGGTCAGGTCGATGTTCTTCAGGTTGTGGGTTCGGGCCCCACGAATCAGGATCTTGTCCAAAGTGGCCTCGCTCGGCGGGCGTCGAAAACGTAGGAGTATACGGCCAAATACTGGATGGATGCACACTATCAAATGAGGGGCGCGCAACCTTGCATGAAGATTGCGTCATCTGCGCGCGTCATAGCGTCGCKATATACCCCGTCWWYCGATGGGACTGGTAGAATCGCCGCCGGTTCASAYGAGGTTTTTCCATGCACGATCCCCACAGCGAACGCATGAGTGGCAGYGAGACCCGCGCRGCRAGCGGTCTGGCCCTGGTGTTCGCCTTCCGTATGCTTGGCATGTTCATGGTGTTGCCGGTGCTGGCGACCTATGGGATGGACCTGGCAGGCGCGACCCCGGCCCTCATCGGGTTGGCGATTGGCGCTTACGGCCTGACCCAGGCGATTTTTCAGATTCCCTTTGGCTTCATTTCCGACCGCATCGGTCGTCGTCCGGTGATTTACCTGGGGCTGATCGTCTTCGCCCTGGGCAGCGTGCTGGCGGCCAATGCCGATTCGATCTGGGGCGTCATCGCCGGACGCATCCTGCAGGGCGCCGGGGCGATTTCTGCGGCGGTCATGGCATTGCTGTCGGACCTGACCCGGGAACAGCATCGGACCAAAGCCATGGCCATGATCGGCATGACGATCGGTCTGTCGTTCGCGATTGCCATGGTGGTAGGGCCATTGCTGACCCGTGCCTTCGGCCTCTCGGGGCTGTTCTTCGCCACCGGCGGCATGGCGCTGCTCGGTATCGTCATCGTGATGTTCATGGTGCCGCGCGCCACCGGGCCATTGCAGCACCGCGAGTCTGGTGTCGCGCGTCAGGCACTGATCCCGACGCTCAAGCACCCGGACCTGCTGCGCCTGGACCTGGGCATTTTTGTGTTGCACGCGATGTTGATGTCGAGCTTCGTTGCATTGCCCCTGGCGCTGGTCGAAAAAGCCGGTTTGCCCAAGGAGCAGCACTGGTGGGTGTACCTCGCTGCGCTGCTGATTTCCTTCTTCGCCATGATCCCGTTCATTATCTACGGCGAGAAGAAACGCAAAATGAAACGAGTTTTATTGGGCGCGGTGCTGACGCTGATGCTCACTGAGCTATTCTTCTGGCAGTTCGGCGACAGCTTGCGGGCTCTGGTGATCGGCACGGTGGTGTTTTTCACCGCGTTCAATCTGCTGGAAGCGTCCTTGCCGTCGCTGATCAGCAAGGTTTCACCGGCAGGCGGCAAAGGCACGGCGATGGGGGTTTATTCCACCAGTCAGTTCCTCGGTTCGGCACTGGGCGGGATCCTCGGCGGCTGGCTGTTTCAGCACGGCGGTTTGTCGGTTGTGTTCCTGGGATGTGCCGGGCTGGCTGCACTTTGGCTGGCCTTTGCTGTTACCATGCGTGAACCACCTTACGTCACGAGCCTGCGCTTGCCGTTGTCGCCCGAGGCGATCCGCGAAGCGGGTCTGGTTGAGCGCCTGAAGGCCGTCGTAGGGGTAACAGATGCGGTGATCGTTGCTGATGAAGCGGCGATTTACATCAAATTGGACACAGAACTATTGGATCGCACGACCCTTGAGCGCCTGGTGAACAACCCGGCCGAGGCAGCGTGCGTAGCCTAGGAGAACGTTATGGCCCGTGGGGTTAACAAAGTCATATTGGTCGGCACTTGCGGCCAGGATCCCGAAGTTCGCTACTTGCCTAACGGTAACGCCGTGACCAACCTGAGTCTGGCGACCAGCGAACAGTGGACCGACAAGCAAACCGGTCAGAAGGTCGAGAAGACCGAATGGCACCGTGTTTCGATGTTCGGCAAAGTGGCCGAAATCGCCGGCGAATACCTGCGTAAAGGTTCGCAGGTCTACATCGAAGGCAAGCTGCAGACCCGCGAGTGGGAAAAAGACGGTATCAAGCGTTACACCACTGAAATCGTGGTCGACATGCAAGGCACCATGCAACTGCTGGGCGGCCGTCCACAAC
>NZ_JBFTMK010000187.1:0-8286 GCF_056396965.1 Pseudomonas sp. 05N434 | reverse complement strand
TGGCGGAGGCGGCGGCAACGCTGTCAATCACATGGTCAAGAGCAACATTGAAGGCGTTGAATTCATCTGCGCCAACACTGATGCCCAAGCGCTGAAAAGCATCAGCGCGCGCACCATTCTGCAACTGGGTACCAGCGTGACCAAAGGTCTGGGCGCTGGCGCCAACCCTGAAGTAGGTCGTCAGGCCGCTCTCGAAGACCGTGAGCGCATTGCCGAAGTCCTGCAGGGCACCAACATGGTGTTCATCACGACCGGCATGGGCGGCGGTACCGGTACCGGTGCAGCGCCAATCATTGCTGAAGTGGCCAAGGAAATGGGGATCCTCACCGTTGCGGTGGTGACCCGTCCGTTCCCGTTCGAAGGCCGCAAGCGCATGCAGCTCGCCGACGAAGGTATCCGTCTGCTGTCTGAAAGCGTCGACTCGTTGATCACCATTCCCAACGAGAAGCTGCTGACCATCCTCGGTAAAGACGCAAGCCTCTTGTCGGCTTTCGCCAAGGCCGACGATGTACTGGCCGGTGCCGTTCGCGGTATCTCCGACATCATCAAGCGTCCGGGCATGATCAACGTCGACTTCGCCGACGTACGTACCGTGATGAGCGAAATGGGCATGGCGATGATGGGCACTGGCTGCGCCAGCGGTCCGAACCGTGCACGTGAAGCGACCGAAGCGGCCATTCGCAACCCGCTGCTCGAAGACGTGAACCTGCAAGGTGCACGCGGCATCCTGGTGAACATCACCGCCGGTCCTGACCTGTCCCTGGGTGAGTACTCCGACGTGGGTAGCATCATCGAAGCCTTCGCTTCCGAGCACGCAATGGTCAAGGTCGGTACCGTTATCGATCCGGACATGCGCGACGAACTGCACGTGACCGTGGTTGCCACTGGTCTGGGCGCTAAAATCGAGAAGCCTGTGAAGGTCATCGACAATACCGTTCACACCTCGATGGCCTCCCAGCCACAACAACAAGCCCCTGTTCGTCAGGAACAGCCAGCGGTGAATTACCGTGACCTGGACCGTCCGACCGTCATGCGCAACCAGGCTCAGGCCGGTGCTGCGACTGCCGCGAAGATGAACCCGCAAGATGATCTGGACTACCTGGACATCCCGGCTTTCCTGCGTCGTCAGGCCGATTGATGAAATGTATCAGGGGTATTAGGGTGATTGGTGTTCAGCAAAGGTCTGGTCTGCTATCATCGCCAGCCTTTGTTGATACCAGTTCGCAATTTGCGCTGAAGCGGCCCATGCCATGATTAAACAACGCACCCTGAAGAATATTATCCGTGCCACAGGTGTCGGCCTGCACTCCGGGGAGAAGGTCTACCTGACCCTCAAGCCAGCGCCTGTCGACACCGGCATTGTGTTTTGTCGTGCTGACCTCGACCCTGTGGTGCAGATTCCTGCCCGCGCGGAAAACGTTGGCGAAACCACTATGTCGACCACGCTTGTTAACGGTGACGTCAAAGTGGACACGGTGGAGCACCTGCTCTCGGCCATGGCTGGCCTGGGCATCGATAACGCCTACGTCGAGCTCTCCGCGTCCGAAGTCCCGATCATGGATGGTAGCGCTGGACCCTTCGTATTCCTGATTCAATCGGCCGGCCTGGAAGAGCAGGACGCCGCCAAGAAGTTCATCCGGATCCTGCGGGAAGTGACAGTGGAAGACGGCGACAAGCGCGCCACTTTCGTCCCTTTCGAAGGTTTCAAAGTGAGCTTCGAGATCGATTTCGATCACCCGGTTTTCCGTGACCGCACACAAAGTGCAAGCGTGGATTTTTCCAGCACTTCGTTCGTAAAAGAAGTCAGCCGCGCGCGTACCTTTGGTTTCATGAGTGATATCGAGTACCTGCGCAAGCACAACCTCGCACTCGGCGGCAGCGTTGAAAACGCAATTGTGGTCGACGCGGATGGTGTACTGAACGAAGACGGCCTTCGCTATGAAGACGAATTCGTGAAGCACAAAATCCTCGATGCGATTGGTGACCTCTACCTGCTGGGCAATAGCCTGATTGGTGAGTTCAAGGGCTTCAAGTCCGGACACGCATTGAACAACCAGCTGCTGCGCAAGTTGATTGAGCAGACAGATGCTTGGGAAGTCGTGACGTTCGAAGACGCCAGCACCGCACCGATCTCTTACATGCGTCCTGTTGCGGCCGTGTAAGCAAAAAACCTCTCTAGTTTTTTAAAGGCTACCTTCGGGTGGCCTTTTTTTATGCCAGCGGGAACGATCAATCCGCAGCGACCACCCGGTTCCGCCCGTTTTCCTTGGCCTGATACAGCGCCTTGTCCGCTGCAAACAGCAACTGTTCCAGGCTGATGTCGGTTGCTGTCGTCCAGGTACTGATACCAATACTGACAGTAATCGGTGACACATCACCTCCCACCAACGGCAATTGCTCCACCGCCATACGGATTTTTTCGGCAATCTGTCGGGCTCCGGCGCTGTCGGTTTCAGCCAGGATCACTGAAAACTCCTCGCCACCATACCGGGCGACCAGGTCCGCCGGCCGTCGAACATGGGTGTCGATCACCTTGGCCACCGAGCGCAAGGCATCGTCGCCCCCTCGGTGGCCGTGGCGATCATTGAACGCCTTGAAGTGATCGATATCGATCATCAACAGCGACAACGGCTGACCGGAACGCTGGGCACGAAACCATTCATGGTGCAGAGCCTGATCCAGGCTTCGGCGATTGGCCAGACCGGTCAAGGGGTCGGTGGCGGCCAGTTGTGCCAGTTCCTGCTCGGCGCTTTGGCGTCGACGCAGCTCCCGGCAGAGCAACCAGGTCAGCCACAGCAGGCTCACGCACAGGGCAACGGTCGCAGAAGTGACTACCACCGCGGTGCGCTTCCAGGCCGCAAAGACTTCATCGCTGGACAGCGCAACGATGACGATCAACGGCAAATTCCCGACCTTGGAGAAGGTGTACAAGCGCTCATCGTTGTATCGACTGGACATGCCGGTGAAGCTGCCGTTGCCTTCTTTGACGATGCGCTGGAAATTGGGGCGGTTGCTGAAATCCTTGCCGATCAGCTCTTCGGCCAGGTGGGGTTGGTGGGCCAGGAGAATCCCGTCCTTGCTGATCAGGCTGACCGTACTGTCGCGGCCGATGCTCAAGCTGTTGAACAACTGATCGAAGTAGCTCAAATGCATGGCGGCCTCGGCCACGCCGAGGAACTCACCCTGGGTGCCGTTCACCCGGCGGCTGAAACTGATCCGCCAATCCTGTTCCGGCGGCCGGGCCTTGAAAGGGCGACTGATGAACATGCCCGGGTCCGGATTGTTGATGTGGGCCTGGAAGTATTCGCGATCGGCAAAGTTGCCCTTTCTGGGCTCCACCGAGGCCGAGTCGGCGATCACAYAGCCCTTGTTGTCGAGCAACAAGATGTTGCCCTTGTACGGCGCGGCAGTGGCGCGGTCGAAATAGGCCAGGTGACGAATGGCTGGGGAAACGCTCTTGAGGTCTTCCCGCTGGGAGGCAGCGATCAAACCCAGCAGGGACACGTCATAGAGTTCGACATTGCGCAGCACGTCGGCGTCGATCAATTGCACGATATTGTTGGCGGCGCGAGCGGCGGACAATTTGGCATTGGCGTGTTCGCGGATCAGCAGGAACGCGACGATGCTCAGTATTGCGATCACCAACAACACACTACTGAGAACCAGAAGCCGCTCCGAGCGTGTCGAACGGATCGGATCACCGGATTTCGCACTGTTCACACTCATGGTTCTGACTTCTGCAAATAAGGCGTTATGAAAGTGCTTTTACAAGAATCGGGCAGAGTCCCAGAAACCGGTCGCGTCCTGCGCGCCTATATAAATCCCGGATAATAAAAAGGCCAGCAAAACATGCTGGCCTTTTGCTAATTGAAGCTTAGAAGACATTCACCGGGTAGTCGACAATTACCCGGTATTCATCCGTGTCCTGATCCAGCGCACCGTAACCGTTGCCGCCACGGTTAGACGCCCATTGCAGACGCATCGCCAGGTCTTTGGCCTTGCTACCCTGGACCACGTACTTGAGCTCGATGTCTCGTTCCCGATGCCTGGCGTTTCTGCCGTCGGCGCTGTACCACGAGGCGTAACCGCGGCTGTCCGGATCGACCTTGGTCAGGTCCCCGTGAGTAGGACACCGCCGAGGTCAGGCCGGGCATGTCGAGGCCAGCAAAGTCGTAGGCGTACTTGAGTTTCCACGAGCGCTCATTCGGACCGTTGAAGTCCGAATACTGCTGGGAGTTGTCGAGATAAATGCTGTCGCCCTGGCTGATGTAATCGAACGGCGTGTTGCCGTTGACCCGCTGGTAGGCGGCGGTGACGCTGTGATGGCCCACGTCGACGGTGAAATGCAGGCTGTAGGTGTTGTTGTCGATGTTGCCCAGCAGTGCATCGCCGGTGTCTTGCGTGTGATAGAAGTGCAGGCCCGGGTTGAGGCTGACCAAGTCATTCAGCGAATAGGTGTAGTCCAGGTCGTAGTAGTACTGGTTCCAGATGTCCTTGAGTTCGGCCGCATACAGGCTGCTGGTCAGGCCCGGCAGGCCGCTCCAGGCCACGCCGGCCCAATTCAAATGCCGGCTTTCATCGCCATCGGCCAGGCTGCCATAGGACGTGCCGATGCGGGTGTGGCCGCTCTGGTTGTAGAGTTTGGTGAAGCTGGCCTGACCGCCCTCGATCATCAACCCGTCGACACTGTGGTTGGTCAGGCTGACGCCGCGAAAGGTCTGCGGCAGCATGCGGGTTTCGCCACCGGCGATCACCGGGTTGGCAAGGAACAGGTCGCCGGCCTTCAATTCGGTATCGAAGGCCCGCATTTTCAGGGTGCCGCCAGCGGTGGAAAACGAGCCCGGTGCCTTGCCGTTGCCCTCGCTGATCGGCAGGATGCTCGACCCGTCGGTGCCACCACCGCCGTCGAGCTTGAGCCCGAGCATCGCGTGGGCTTCAACGCCGAAACCGATGGTGCCCTGGCTGAATCCCGATTCGAAGCGACCGAGAAAGCCCTGACCCCACTCGATGTTGTCATCGGCCTTTTGCAGGCGATTGCGGTTCATGTAGTAGTTGCGGGCATTGAGGTTGAGGCTCGCCCCATCGACAAAGCCTTCGCGGCTGGATTCGTCGTCGGCCTGCACGTTGTTGGCCATCGTTGCAGTGATTGCAATGAACAGCGGACTGAATCTGAGAGGGAAACGCACGTGCGGTAAAGCTCCTTGGGTCAACTAAGTACTTCATTGTTTTGAAGTGCGGATGTTTGTTGTCAGGGAAGATGAACTGAAGGGGTTTAAAACCACCACGAAAAAAAGCCGCTGATAGCAGCGGCTTTGAAGACAACTTTTCAAAGGGAAGAGCCGATGAAAAGTGTCGAGGGAAACAGAGCGATACGTATGGATCAGCTGTCTTTCTCAACCCGTGGCTGGGCTTGAGTGCTCGACGCTTGAGGGGTTTGCGCAGCCTCTTGGGCCTTGGCTGTCAGTTCGTTTTGATACTGTTCGTAGGCCTTGGCGCGTTCGGCATTTTGTGCGACGAATGTCTGCGACTCTTCAGCCATGGCGAACGGAGACAGGAACAGGGACGACAAAACGAAAGCGCTGGCAATACCCATACTGTTGGACATCTTTAAACCTTCTTGCTTGGCAAGTGCTGTTTGATGGGGCAACGATAAGGGGCTTGGGCGAGGGGAAAAAGAGTGGATTGCATAAAGGACTGTTGCGCTAAAAGTAACAGTCCGCAGTTGCAAGTGGTTTGGCTTTTTTTGTGGCGAGGGAGCTTGCTCCCGCTCGGCTGCGCAGCAGTCGTAATCGGAGTATGTGGCCTGTCTGATTGAATGTAGTCGTATTTTTGGGGCCGCTTCGCAGCCCAGCGCGAGCAAGCTCGCTCGCCACAGGGAGTGGGGGGTCAGACTGGAAGATGAATCCCGAAGGTATTCATCCCATGATCACTGCGCACAAACACATCCCCGCCATGCATCAGCGCAATCGCCTTGACGATCGCCAACCCCAGGCCATGGTTGTTGCCGCTGTTACTGCGTGACGCATCAACCCGGTAGAAACGTTCGAACAGGCGCGGCAGATGCTCATTGGCAATCGGCGACCCCGGGTTGGCGACGCCGATGCTCACTTGGTGCTCCTCGACTTCGATCCGCACCTGAATCACTTGCCCAGGCGCGGTGTGCTGCACCGCGTTGCTCAGCAAGTTGATCAACGCCCGGCGCAGATGTGCGATCTCGATTCGCACCTGCGCATCGCCACTGACCTCGACCTGAACCTGCGCATCCTCAAGAATGAAATCCAGATATTCCAGCGTCGTCGCCACTTCATCAGCCAGTGAGGTGGACGTCAGTTGGGTGGCCTTGCTGCCTTGGTCGGCGCTGGCGAGGAACAGCATGTCGTTGATGATTGAGCGCAGCCGCTCCAGCTCTTCGAGGTTCGATTGCAGCACTTCGAAATAGTGTTCGGCGGAGCGCCCGCGTGTCAGTGCAACCTGGGTCTGGCCGATCAGGTTGGTCAGCGGCGAGCGCAGTTCATGGGCCACGTCGGCATTGAACGATTCCAGCCGCGAGTAGGCCTGTTCCACCCGTTCCAGCGTGGCGTTGAACGAACTGACGAACTGATCGAGCTCCGGGGGCAATGGCGATAATTGCAGGCGCCCGGACAGCCTCGGTGGTGCCAGGCGCTGGGCTTCCTGCGACAACTTGATCAGTGGTTTGAGGCCGATCCGCGCCACCCAGTAACCGAGTAGCGAGGCCAGCAATACCCCAATGATCGCCAGGCTGATCAGGGCGATCAGCAAGTGGTGCTGCGTCTCGTAAAAGGTTTCGGTGTCGATGCCGATCATGAAGCGCAGCGGTGGGCGCTGGTCCTTGGCTGGCAACTCGGTTAGCAGCACTTTCAGCGGGTACGGATGGTCGGGTAATTCCATGTCGCGCATGCCCAATGGGCCTTGGGCGAACGCGCGGATCGACGCGTCGGGTTGGCCGTATTCATAACCGGGATTACCGCTGACCACCCAAAAGCGAATGCGCTTGTCTTCTTCGCTCAGCAGTTTGAGCTTGGCGTTGATCTTCACCCAATGCTCGGGCGTGCCGTAACGGTTGAGCGCCGATTCGAGCACGCTGTAGCGGGCATCGAGCTCGGCTTCGGGCAGCAGGCCCAAGCCCTTGTCGACCTGTTGATACAGCGCACCGCCGATCAACAGAAACACCAGCAGCGCCACCAGCGTAAACATCCCGCTCAGGCGCAGCGCGATGGAGTTACTGGACACCACGGCTCTCCAGCACATAACCCATGCCACGAATGGTGTGCAGCAATTTCTCGTCGAACGGCCCGTCGAGCTTGGCCCGCAGGCGTTTGATCGCGACTTCGACCACGTTGGCGTCGCTGTCGAAATTGATGTCCCAGACCATCTCGGCGATGGCGGTTTTCGAGAGGATTTCACCCTGTCTGCGCGCCAACACACTCAACAGTGAGAACTCCTTGGCGGTCAGGTCCAGGCGGGTGCCGGCGCGGGTGGCTTTGCGGCTGATCAAATCTATCCACAGGTCGGCGATGCTCACCTGCACCGGCTCGTGGCCACCGCTGCGACGGGTCAGCGCTTGCAGGCGCGCCACCAGTTCGAGGAAGGAAAACGGTTTGCCGAGGTAATCGTCGGCGCCATCGCGCAGACCTTTGATGYGGTCTTCCACCCGCTCGCGGGCGGTGAGCATGATCACCGGGGTTTGCTTGCGCGCACGCAATGCGCGCAGCACGCCGAAACCGTCGAGGCCCGGCAGCATGACGTCGAGGACAATCACCGCGTAGTCATTTTCCAGCGCCAGGTRCAGGCCTTCGACGCCATCGCGGGCCACGTCCACGGTGTAACCCTGTTCCGTCAGACCGCGGTGCAGATAATCCGCGGTTTTTTCCTCGTCTTCGATAATCAGAACGCGCATGACCCCGCCTCAGTCTGTGGTCGCCAGCACCGGCTGCTGTGCTGGTGTGGGTCTATGGAATATCCGCTCAAGCCACAAGTATATGACCGGCGTAGTGAACAGCGTCAGCGCCTGACTCACCAGCAAACCGCCGACCACCGCGATGCCCAATGGCTGGCGCAGTTCGGCGCCGGTGCCGTAGCCGATCATCAACGGCAAGGCGCCGAGCAGGGCGGCAAGCGTGGTCATGATGATCGGCCGGAACCGTGTGAGGCAGGCCTCATGGATTGCCTCCAGCGGTGGCAGGCCACGGTTGCGCTGGGCATCCAGCGCGAAGTCGATCATCAGGATACCGTTCTTCTTGACGATACCGATCAGCAGCACCAGCC
>NZ_JBFTMK010000186.1:0-8288 GCF_056396965.1 Pseudomonas sp. 05N434 | reverse complement strand
GTGGTGATTGCCTTGGTGTTGCTGGGCAAATACCTGGAAAGCCGCGCCAAGCGCCAGACCGCCAGCGCCATCCGCGCCCTCGAAGCCTTGCGTCCGGAGCGAGCCATTCAAGTGATCGACGGCCGCGAGCAGGAGGTTGCGATCAGCGCTTTGCGCCTCAACGATCTGGTTCTGGTAAAACCCGGCGAGCGCTTCCCGGTGGATGGCGAAGTGGTGGAAGGCCAGAGCCACGCCGATGAAGCATTGATCAGCGGCGAAAGCCTGCCGGTGCCCAAAGCTCCGGGGGACAAGGTCACCGGCGGTGCGATCAACGGTGAAGGTCGGCTGCTGGTGCGGACCATGGCGCTCGGCGCAGAAACCGTGCTGGCGCGGATCATCCGCCTGGTCGAAGACGCGCAGGCGGCGAAAGCGCCGATCCAGAAACTGGTGGATAAAGTCAGCCAGGTGTTCGTGCCCGTGGTGCTGCTGATTGCACTGGCGACCCTGGTTGGTTGGTGGCTGTATGGCGCGCCGCTGGAAACTGCATTGATCAACGCCGTCGCGGTGTTGGTGATCGCCTGTCCTTGTGCGCTCGGGTTGGCCACTCCGACCGCAATCATGGCAGGCACCGGTGTGGCGGCGCACCACGGAATTCTGATCAAGGACGCCGAAGCCCTGGAGCGCGCCTACGAAGTCAGCGCCGTGGTGTTCGACAAGACCGGCACACTGACCTCGGGCACGCCGCGCATCGCACATTTGAGTGCCATCGAGGGTGACGAAGCCGCCTTGCTGCAAATGGCCGGAGCGCTGCAACGCGGCAGTGAGCACCCGCTGGCCAAGGCGGTGCTGGATGCCTGCGCCGAACGCGGCTTGACCGTGGCCGATGTCAGCGACAGTCAATCGCTGACCGGGCGCGGCATTGCCGGCAGCCTCGCTGGTCGGCGATTGGCCCTGGGCAATCGGCGTTTGCTGGAAGAAAGTGGCTTGAATGCCGGACCATTGGCTGACTCCGCAAGCGCTTGGGAAACCGAAGGCCGGACGCTGTCCTGGTTGATCGAACAAAGCCCCGAACCTCGGGTGCTGGGCCTGTTCGCCTTCGGTGACACGCTCAAGCCCGGTGCCCTGCAAGCGGTGCAACGCCTAAGCGCCCGCAATATCAGCAGCCACCTGCTGACCGGCGATAACCGCGGCAGCGCCAAAGTCGTCGCCCAAGCGCTGGGCATCAAGGATGTTCACGCCGAAGTACTGCCGGCGGACAAAGCCGCCACCGTCGCCGCGCTGAAAAAAACCGGCGTGGTGGCGATGGTCGGCGACGGCATCAAYGACGCCCCGGCCCTGGCTGCTGCTGACATCGGCATTGCCATGGGCGGCGGCACCGATGTCGCCATGCACGCTGCCGGTATCACTCTGATGCGCGGTGACCCACGGCTGGTGCCGGCGGCGCTGGAGATCAGCCGCAAGACCTACGCGAAAATTCGCCAGAACCTGTTCTGGGCCTTCGTCTATAACCTGATCGGCCTGCCACTGGCGGCATTCGGCTTCCTCAACCCGGTGCTGGCCGGCGCGGCCATGGCGCTGTCGAGCGTCAGCGTGGTCAGCAATGCGTTACTGTTGAAAACCTGGAAGCCCAAAGACCTGGAGGACAACCGATGAACATTGGCCAAGCGGCCCGCCAGAGCGGTCTGAGCGCGAAGATGATCCGCTATTACGAATCCATCGGCCTGCTCAAGGCGGCCCATCGCACCGACAGTGGCTACCGGGTCTATGGCGACGACGACCTGCACACCCTGGCGTTCATCAAGCGCTCTCGGGACTTGGGTTTTTCACTGGAAGAAGTCGGCAAACTACTGACCCTCTGGCAGGATCGCCAGCGCGCCAGTGCCGATGTGAAGGCCTTGGCCCGTCAGCACATCGATGAGCTGAACCAGAAAATTCGCGAACTTGGTCAGTTGCGCGACACCCTGCAAGACCTCGTAGAACACTGCCACGGCGACCACCGCCCGGACTGCCCGATTCTCAAGGAGCTGGCCTCGGGTTGCTGCGTCGAACCCGCTCATTCTTGAGCGCCAACCCCTTCACCACCAGCAACAGGGTGAGGGGAATGCCGTGGAACAACAACACCACCGCGCCGGGTGTCCACCAGGAATAGAACGGCGCGGCGATCAACATGCCGACGCCGAACCCGGTCATTTGCAGCAGCGTCAGAAAACTGAAAATCGGCAGGCGCAGGCTGTCCGGCTCACGTTGCAGGCGCGACATCAGGCCAACCTCCGAGAACCCGTCGCCTATCCCGGCGGGCAACGAAAACAGCAGCAAACCGTACAGGGTCTGCTGCTGAAACGTCAGGATGAAACCGCAGGACATCAGCAACACGCCAAAGAAAAATCGCCGCTCAAGGTGCGCGTTGTCCGTGCCTTTCAGGCGACTGGCGATTCGCGCACCGATGAACTTGCCGCAGGCCCACACCGCCAGCATCAGGCCCAGGGTGTTGCTGGCCGACTCGGGTGTGAGCAGTTTTGAAATGATTGGAAGACCGACGTTGTGCGCGGCGCTGCCCAGGGTGTCGGCCATGGCAACGGCCAGCATCGCCGCCAGTACCGGCGCCGTGCGCAAACCCTGGCGCAAGGCCTGCCATTCGCCCTGTTTGTGAAGAGGTTCATCACAGCTGGGGGCCGGTCCGCAAAACCGCAGTGGCACAATCAGCAGCGCTGCCAGCAGGTACGTGACCACGTTCAATGCAAATACTGTTTCAAAGCCAAATCCCGCCACCAACAACCCGGCCACCAGACTCCCGCTGACCATCGCCGCAGACGACGCTGAGGTTAACCAGGCGTTGGTCTTGAGTAATTGCGCCTCTTCGATCAGGTGCGGCAACTGGCTGTTGAGGCCGATGGCGAACATCGAATTACCAAACCCCAGGCCAAACGCGATCAGCGGTAATAGCAACGCTTGTTGGCTGACCGGCAGCACCAGCAGCAGACCCAGCAAACCGGCGCGCAGCAGATCGAAGGCAATCAGCGGCAGGCGCCCGGCCCAGCGGCGATAGAACCGGGTGCCGATCAGGCTGGCCAGGATTCCCCCGGCGACACGGCTGGCGAGGAAGATGCCGACGCTCATGGCGCTATTGCTGAGCAGGTAGACGTAGGTAGCCAGGGCGACCATGTTGAGGAAAGCGCCGAAGTCCGAAATCAGCCGGGCGGCGATGATCAACTGAGCATTGCGGATGGAGTTCACATTCAGTCCTTGAGTGTGCGGGGTATTGCTGGTGTAAAAAACCCGGCYAAAGCCGGGTTTTGGGTCAACCGATCACTGCATCCACGGCGGAGGCGGTTCTTCGGCTTTGCTCGGTGGCGCATCGTCCGCCGCCCGAATCGCTTGGCGACGCTCTTCGTCGAGACGGGCCGCCTCGATCTCGCGCATGATCCCGCCGACGTCCGCCAGTTCTTCCGGCTCGTCGAACTCGCCGGTCAACACGCTAGCCGGGTGCAAGGTGCCGGCTTCGTACAATGCCCACATTTCCTTGGCGTACCGGGTGCGTTTCAACTCCGGCGCGAAGCGTCCGAAGTACGACGCCATGTTGCCCACGTCCCGCTCAAGCATGCTGAACGCGTGGTTGTTGCCCGCCGCATCCACTGCTTGCGGCAGATCGATGATGACCGGGCCGGTCGGCGTCAGCAGCACATTGAACTCGGACAGGTCACCGTGCACCAGACCGGTACACAACATCAGCACGATTTGCGAAATCAGATAGGCGTGATATTCGCGTGCCTGATCCGGCTCCAGCACCACATCGTTCAGGCGTGGCGCGGCATCGCCGTACTCGTCGGCCACCAGCTCCATCAGCAGCACGCCTTCGAGGAAGTCATACGGCTTGGGCACYCGCACCCCGGCACTGGCCAGGCGGAACAGCGCCGCCACTTCGGCGTTCTGCCAGGCGTCTTCGGTTTCCTTGCGGCCAAACTTGGAGCCCTTGGCCATTGCGCGAGCCTGCCGGCTGTTGCGCACCTTGCGACCTTCCTGATACTCGGCCGCCTGACGAAAACTGCGTTTGTTCGCCTCCTTGTAGACCTTGGCACAACGCAGCTCGTTGCCGCAGCGCACCACATAAACAGCTGCTTCTTTACCACTCATGAGTGGGCGCAGCACCTCGTCGACCAGACCGTCCTCGATCAGGGGTTCAATGCGTTTTGGAGTCTTCATCAGCTTTTATTGTGGGTCCTTTATTACCAAACACGCGAAAGTCATTCGTTATACGGCAATCCTCTCATTCGGGGGAGGGGTTGCCGACCTATGAACGTTCCCATGAACATCAAGAAGCACACAATGTGCCGGATTAATCAGGCAAAACTCATCGACCGCCCCGGATCATAGCTGAGCGAGAACCACTTGTTGACGACGGAGTGCCAAGGTATTTGCGACAGAATCTAACCTCGATCCCTGGCGTTCGCAGGATTTTTCTCAAAAGACCTCAATTTCCCCGCGCTTCAGCCGAAGTCATTAGAGAGAAAAGGAATTGTCTGACAATCGCCTCAACAACAATCAAGAAGGCGCGCTCAAGGATCGGGGCGTATCAAACGTTTTCGGCTGCCAATAATCCGCGAGTCATCAGTACTGCGTGGGCCTACAAGAAAAACTGGAGCGCGGATGAACATCAAACAGAAGTTGACCTGGGCGTTTGCAATCATCGCCTGCTTGCCCGTGGTGCTGGTCGCCACCCTCGTCGTGCTGAACTTGCGCAGTGATGCCAAGGACAATTTTGTCGACGGCAGTGGCCGCGAGATTCGTCAGGTCAGCAATGCCATGCAGCTGTTCTTTGATGGCATCAGCCAGAACGTTGACTACCTGGCGACCCAACCGCTGATCAAGAACTCCGACGACRGCCTCAAGACCTACATGAGTGCCAACGCCGAGAGCATTCCCCAAGGCGAAATGGACAAGAAGGTCTTCGCCCTCCTCCAGGACCTTGGCAACAGCCACCCGGCCTACGCCTACGCGATTCTCGGGACGGCGGCGGGCGGTTACGTGTCCTGGCCGGACGATGCGAAGCTGAGCAATTACGACCCGCGCCAGCGCCCGTGGTACAAGGCGGCCCAGGCCAAGCCGGGCAAGCCGCTTCGCACCGAGGCCTATTACTGGGCCCAGGATGACGCGACCTACGTCAGCACCGTGCGCACCATCGATAACAAACTGGGCAGCAATGGCGGCGTGGTCAGCATCGACGTGACGCTCAAGCAGCTCACTGAAATCGTCAAACAGATCAAACTCGGCGAAACCGGCTACCTGATGCTGGTGGAAAACACCGGCACCATACTGGTCGATCCCAAGCAGCCGGAACACAACTTCAAAGCACTGAGCAGCCTCGGCGACGGTTACGCGCAACTCGGCAAGGCCGGCAAAGGGCTGGTAGAGGTTGAGCTCAATGGCGAGCGCTACATGGCCAACGTCTGGCCGTCGGAGCAACTGGGCTGGACCTTTATCGGCCTGATCAAGCAGACCGACGTGATGAGCTCGGCCACTCAACTGACCTGGCTGATCGCGATCATCGCGGCGGTACTGGCGGTGTTCTTCGCCATCGTCGGCGCCAGTTTCGCCAGCCTGATCGTGCGGCCGATCCGCAGCGTGGCCAGCGGTCTGGAAGGCATCGCCCAGGGCGAAGGCGACCTGACCAAGAACCTGCACATCCGTGGCAGCGATGAAACCGCGCAACTGGCCAACTGGTTCAACCAGTTTCTGGCGGCGATCCGCAACCTGATTCAGAGCATCGGCGGCGCCGCGACCAAGATCCTCGCCACCTCCAAGAGTTCGACCCAAGTGTCCAGCGACATGGCCGAAGCCGCCGGGCGTCAGCGTGAAGCGGTGGACATGGTGTCCACGGCGTTCCACGAAATGGTCGCCACCGCCAACGAAGTCGCGCGCTCTTGCAGCCAGGCCGCCGAGTCGGCCGACAGCGGTCAGCGCCAGGCCCGTGAAGGCCAGCAGCAGATCGATGCCGCGGTGAGCAGTGTCGATCGCTTGAGCCAGGAAATCGAACAGTCGGCACAATCGATGCAACAGCTTGAGCGTGACAGCAACGACATTCAGTCGATCCTCGGGACCATCCGTTCCATCGCCGAACAGACCAACTTGTTGGCCCTGAACGCGGCCATCGAAGCAGCCCGGGCCGGTGAACAGGGTCGTGGCTTTGCGGTGGTGGCGGATGAAGTTCGCGCCCTGGCCAAACGAACTGCCGATTCCACGGCGGAAATCGACGGCCTGCTGGGCAACCTGGCCAAGCGCACCAGTCAGGTAACACAGCAGATGCATGCGAGCCTGGAGGTGTCTCAGCAATCGGTGACCCGCATCGGTGAAGCGCGCAGCAGCTTTGGGCAGATCCGTGAGTCGGTGGATGTGATTCGTGACATGAATACTCAAATCGCCACGGCGGCTGAGGAACAGCATCAGGTGGCCGAGGACATCAATCGGCATATCAGCCAGATTCATGGCGATGCGCAGTTGGTGGCGGAATTGGCAAACTCGGCGCGGCTGGATTCTCAGAGCCTGGCAGGGTTGTCGAATGAGCTGGACGGGTTGGTTCGCCGCTTCAGAACCTGAAGTCACTGATCCAACTGGTCGAAACCGATACCTGTGGCGAGGGAGCTTGTCGGATCGCCGCACCGTCCCGCTCGGCTGCGAAGCAGTCGTAAACCGGCAAACGCGGAATATCTAATGCACCGCGTTGGCTGAATTGGGACCGCTTCGCGCTCCAGCGGGAGCAAGCTCCCTCGCCACAATTACTGCTTGAACAACTCCCCGGGGGTAAACCCGAACAACCCCTTGAACGCCGCAATAAACGCCGACGTCGAGTCATACCCGCAAGACAGCGCGGCATTGGTCACGCTGTCCCCCTCCTCCAGCAAACTCAACGACGACAGCAGCCGCATGCGCTGCCGCCAACTGCGGAAGCTCAACCCGGTCTCGCGCTGAAACAGCCGCATCAGGGTTTTCTCCGACATGCCCAAACGCTCGGCCCATTCCTGCAAGGTCACCGAGCACTCGGGACTTTCGATCAGTTCGTTGCACAAACCCAGCAGTCGCTCATGCCGGGGCAGCGGCAAGGAAAACCCCACCTCCGGCAGACTCGCCAACTGATCGAGCAGCACGCCCACCAATCGCGCCTCCTGACTGTCGCCCTGTGGATACTCCACCGGCAACTGGCAAAAGCGCTTGATCAGCTCCCGCGCCAAAGGCGTGACTTCCAGCACCCGGCAACGCCCGTCCGCCCATTGGCAGTCCTCGCGGCGCACATACAGGCTGCGCATTTCGGCACGCATCGAGGTCACGACCTGATGTTCGAGATCCGCCGGAATCCAGATGCCCCACTGCGGCGGCGCAAAGAAACTGCCCTCGGCGGTATGCACGCCGAGAACGCCGCTGATGGCGTAGGAAAACTGCACCCAATCATGACGATGAGGCGGCGTCCACGAACCGGCGTTCAGGCTTTCCGCCCGCGCATACAACGGACGCGGCAACACCGTCAGCGCCGGGATGGTCCGCTCGAGGGTAAGTTGTCCGTTAGTCGGCATTGATTGGCCTTATGTCGCAAGACGGCTGATAGGGCCGACGTTAGGCTAAGTCATCAATTCTTACAAATGGATTCGGTGCCGGTTATGCATGCCTTCAAACACCTTAAACGCGTGGTCACCGACTGGTTCTTGTGCGGCATGCTGATCGCCACGCTGCTGGCGTATTTCTTCCCGACCTTCGGCGCTACCGGCGGCGGGATGCACGCTGAGTATGTAATCAACATCGGCGTGTTCCTGGTGTTCTTCCTGCACGGGATCAACCTCTCCAGCGAGCAGATCCGCCACGGGCTGAAAAACTGGAAGCTGCACGTGATGGTTCAAGTCTTCACCTTTGCGGTGTTTCCGTTGATCTGGCTGCTGAGCGACACACTGCTGGGCTCACACATTCCATCGTTGTTGATGCTCGGTTTCCTCTACCTCTGCGCCCTGCCCTCGACCATCTCTTCGTCCGTGGCCCTGACCGGCAGCGCGGGCGGCAACGTACCGGCGGCGATTCTCAACGCGAGCCTGTCCAGCGTGCTGGGGATTTTCCTGACACCGTTGCTGGTGAGTTTCGTGGTCGGCAGCGGCGCTGGCGGCATCGACCTGGGTTCAACCCTGCTCGACCTGTGCGCGATGCTGTTGTTGCCGCTGGTACTCGGGCAATTGCTGCGGCCATGGCTGGGCAGGTTTTTCGCTCGGCACAAGCGCTACACCAACATCGCCGACAAGCTGGTGATCCTGCTGCTGGTGTACTCGGCGTTCTGC
>NZ_JBFTMK010000185.1:0-8311 GCF_056396965.1 Pseudomonas sp. 05N434 | reverse complement strand
AGGCATAACCGGCGCTGGTGGTTGCCAGTGCCTCGAAGCCCAGGCTGGCAAGCATTTTCGCTGAGCCGGCGTCCCAGGGGTTGGGAATGACAAAGGCGCCCTCGCGTTCGTGCAGTGCTTTGAACGCCTGGGCTCGAAGGGTTTGCGCATCCATTGGCAGACTCCTGAAAAAGGGAAAACCCGCTTCAGAGCAAACCAAGTTGCTCGGCGGCGGGTTCTCTGTATAGCTCAGGCAGCGGCGGCAAGCCAGGCAAACGCTGCATCAGTTGTGCGTGAAAACGTTGTGCCAGTTTCGCCGCCAGCAGGTTATCGGCGGTGTGCAGAAAGATATACGGCGTGCGGCCCTCTTCGATCCAGACGGCGATTTTCTCGACCCATGGCACCAGGAACGGATCGTTGGCTTCCAGTTCGGGGTGGCCGATGAAACGCACCTGTGGAAACTGAGTGAACGCCGCAGGGCGAGGCGGCACCCTGGGCTTTTTCGATTGGGCGTGGAGTACCGAAGGATCGGTCGAGGTGCAGCTGAACAGCGCGCGCGGATCGAGGCAGATGCGCTCGACGCCACGATCCAGCAGCAGGCGATTGAGCATTCGCTCGGCATCGCCCTTGGCAAAGAACTCGTCATGCCGCACTTCGACCGCCAACGGCCGGTCCACCGCATCAATAAAACCGGCCAGTTCCGACAGTCGTTGCGGGGTGAAGCTTTTGGACAATTGCAGCCACAATGGCGAAACCCGCTCCCCCAGAGGGCTGAGCAATTGCAGGAAAGTTTCTGTGGCGGTCAATTGTTCGCGCAGGTCACCGCTGTGGCTGATATCGCCGGGGAATTTGGCGGTGAAGCGAAAGTGTTCGGGCATGGTCTCGGCCCAGCGCTGCACGGTGGCGGCAGCCGGGCTCGCGTAGAAGGTCGTATTGCCTTCCACGGCGTTGAACACTTGAGAATAAAGATCAAGAAACTCGGCGGGCCTGGCGTCCTGTGGATACAAGTAGTCGCGCCAGGCGTTTTCGCTCCAGGACGGGCAGCCGAGGTAATAAGGCAGCATCAGATGTACAGGTCGAGACCCAGCACATCCGCATCCCAGTCGACAAAAGTGGCCGTGCTCAGGTAACTGGCCAGTGCCATCGCCACGCTTTTGCTCATGGCGCGGTGATAAATCATGTCTTGTTGACGCGCGGGAAGATTGCTCAGGCGTTGCGCGGAGGCTTTGGCGGCGCGGGCGGCCAATTGCTCTTCGGTAGGGAATTCCAGCTCGCCGTCGACATCGACGGAGTCATCCTCAGACACATGGCCTTTACGAGGCTTGCGCTTGATTGGGTAGGACTGGGAGGAAACGCCGTCTATACGCATAAGTGCATGCTCGGTATCGATGATGGCAGTTTAGTGGCGCATTACCCACTTCGCAAACCGCCGAGTGATAACTAGAACACAGAAAAGCGAAAAGGTTTAAAAGCGGCGGGCAGAAACTGATGATTAGCTGCGGTTGGAACACTTTGTGGCGAGGGAGCTTGCTCCCGCTGGGCTGCGAAGCTGCCCCCCACGCGCAGTCAGATACATCGCGCCGTCAGGTTCTACGGCTGCTCCGCAGCCGAACGGGAGCAAGCTCCCTCGCCACAGGACCGTGTGGATTAACGCGCTTTAGGGGTCGCGACTTTATCGCGCAAATACACCGGCTGCGCCTGATCGGCCATGATCGCTTCACCGCGTTCCCAGGCGAAACGCGCCAGGGTCAGCAAATCTTCGGCGTGGGGCAGCATGCTCGCGTCCTGGCCGCTCAGGTTCACTGCAATACGCTCGGCATAACCCCAACCGGTGCCCGCGCCGAACCACTCGCCGCTGGCATCGACCGGCAACGCGGCGGCTTCCGGTGGCAATACCGCTTCGTTGCCCACCAGCCGCATCTCCCCCGCCGTTTCGCGGTAGCAGCCCCAATACACCTCATCCATACGCGCATCGATGGCTGCCGCGACCTGGCTGACGCCGTGTTCGCGATAAGCCCGCTGGGCGAGCACCGCGAGGTTGGAGACCGGCAACACCGGACGGTCCAGCGCAAACGCCAGCCCTTGCACCACGCCAATGGCGATCCGCACACCGGTAAACGCGCCCGGCCCACGACCGAACGCAATGGCGTCGACCGCTTGCAGCGTGGTCCCGGCATCGGCCAGCAGTTGCTGAATCATCGGCAACAGCTTCTGCGCATGCAGGCGCGGGATCACCTCGTAATGGCTCGTGACCTTGCCGTCATGCAGCAAGGCAACGGAGCAAGCTTCAGTCGCGGTGTCCAGGGCCAGCAAGGTGCTCATCGATGTATCCGTAAGAGAGGTCAGAAAAAGTGCGCCAGTATAAACAACTACGGCCCGCAAGCGGGCCGTAGAAGATGAAGCCGATCAGACTTTTCAGCTCAGTGCTTCAAGCACCTTGCCGGTAATCGTTTCAACCGAGCCGACACCCGGAATATGGCTGTACTTCGGCTTGCCCTGAGCAGCGGCCAGGCCTTGGTAGAACTCCACCAGAGGTTTGGTCTGGGAGTGGTAGACCGACAGGCGATGACGCACGGTTTCTTCGGTGTCGTCCTTGCGCTGCACCAGCTCTTCACCGGTGATGTCGTCTTTACCGGCGATTTTCGGCGGGTTGTACACGGTGTGGTACACGCGGCCGCTGGCCTCGTGAACGCGACGACCGGCGATACGCTGAACGATCTCTTCGTCATCGACGGCGATTTCGACCACGTTGTCCAGTTCCACGCCAGCTTCTACCAACGCTTCAGCTTGCGGAATGGTGCGCGGGAAACCGTCGAACAGGAAACCGTTGGCACAGTCAGGCTGCGCAATACGGTCCTTGACCAAAGCGATGATCAGATCGTCGGAGACCAGACCACCGGCATCCATGATGCTTTTGGCTTTGATGCCCAGCTCGGTGCCGGCTTTTACAGCAGCACGCAGCATGTCACCGGTAGAGATTTGCGGAATGCCGAACTTTTCGGTGATGAACTTAGCCTGAGTACCTTTACCGGCCCCGGGAGCTCCCAGCAGAATGACGCGCATTAGATGTGCTCCTCAATTTTTTATTTAGAATTACTTAAACAAAACAAAGGATTCGCCTCGTAGGGCCAATCTCAAAAAATAGGGTCGTGACCGCCCAAACGGCCAAAGGCTGATCAAGATACACAGCAGGCCCTGCCCACACAAGCCGCCGAAAGTCGGAGAAACCTGCGCAGGACGTGCCCTTTCGAAGGGGTACCCCAAGTCGCAACCCCGTCATTAACTGTCGCCTGACAGACCTTCTCAACCGCTCGCCGACAGGCACTCGACGCTCGCGCCAGGTGCCTGTTCCCTATGACGAAAACCTTAGCCGGTATTTCGCAAACCGGCGGCAATCCCCGCCACAGACACCAGCAACGCCTGTTCTACCGGGCTGCCCTGCGCTTCATCCTGCTGCCGCGAACGGGCCAACAGTTCGGCCTGCAATAGATGCAGCGGGTCGAGGTAGGTGTTGCGCAGGCGGATGAATTCAAGGGTGTCTGGGCTATGTGCCAGTAGCTGGGACTGACCCGTCAGCCCCAGGACCACCGCACAGGCCTGCGACAATAGGTCGCGTAAATGCGCACCCAAAGGGAGCAGATCCGGCTCGACCAGGCGCTCGTCGTAAGACTGGGCGATATCGGCGTCGGCCTTGGCCAGCACCATTTCCAGCATATCGATGCGGGTGCGGAAGAACGGCCATTGCTCGCGCATCTGCCCCAGCAGCTCCCCTTCGCCGCGCTCCAGCGCCTTGCTCAGCGCCGTTTCCCAGCCGAGCCAGGCCGGCAACATCAGGCGCGTCTGGGTCCAGCCGAAAATCCACGGAATGGCGCGCAGGCTTTCGATGCCGCCGGCGCGGCGCTTGGCCGGGCGGCTGCCCAACGGTAAGCGCCCCAACTCCTGCTCCGGGGTGGACTGGCGGAAATACTCGACGAACTGCGGATTTTCCCGCACCACGGCGCGGTAAGCCTTGACCCCATCGGCGGCCAGTTCGTCCATCAAATGGCGCCAGGCAGGCGTAGGAGGTGGTGGCGGCAGCAAGGTCGCTTCCAGCACCGCCGCCAGGTACAGATTGAGGTTTTGCTCCGCGATGTCCGGCAGGCCGAATTTGAAACGAATCATTTCCCCCTGCTCGGTGGTGCGGAAACGCCCCGCCACCGACCCCGGCGGCTGCGACAGAATCGCTGCGTGCGCCGGGCCGCCACCACGGCCCACGGTGCCGCCACGGCCGTGGAACAACAGCAGCTCCACTTGTTGCTCCCGGCAAATATCCACCAGACGCTCCTGCGCCCGATACTGCGCCCAGGCCGCCGCCGTAGTGCCGGCGTCCTTGGCCGAGTCGGAATAACCGATCATCACTTCCTGCGGCCCTTGCAGGCGCGAGCGATAACCCGGCAGCAACAACAGCTTTTCGATCACCGGGCCCGCGTTATCGAGGTCGGCGAGGGTTTCGAACAGCGGCACCACGCGCATCGGCCGCAACACGCCGGATTCCTTGAGCAGCAACTGCACGGCCAGCACGTCGGAAGCGGCGCCAGCCATGGAAATCACATACGAGCCGAGGGAAGCCCCCGGCGCGGCAGCGATTTCCCGGCACGTCGCCAGCACTTCGGCGGTGTCGGCAGACGGCTTGAAGTAGGCCGGCAGCAACGGCCGGCGATTGTTCAGTTCGCGCATCAGGAAGGCGATGCGCTCCTCTTCGTTCCAGTCCTCATAACGACCCAGGCCGAGGTAATCGGTGATTTCGGTCATGGCTGCGGTGTGGCGCGAGGAGTCCTGTCGCACATCGAGGCGCACCAGAAACAGCCCGAACGTCACCGCTCGGCGCAGGCAGTCGAGCAACGGGCCATCGGCGATAACGCCCATGCCGCATTCATGCAGCGAGTGGTAACACAGCTCCAACGGGTCCAGCAGGTCGCGGTTGTTTTGCAGCACATCGGCGGACGCCGGCGTGGTGGCCGTCAGGGAGGCCTGGGCCCAATTACGGGTTGCGCGCAGGCGCTCACGCAGCTGTTTGAGTACCGCGCGGTAAGGCTCGGCGCTGTCGCCAGCCTTGGCTTTCAGGGCGTCGCTGGCCTGTTGCATCGACAATTCGGCGGCGAGGTGATCGACATCGCGCACATACAAATCGGCAGCCATCCAGCGAGCCAGCAACAATACTTCGCGGGTCACGGCGGCGGTGACGTTGGGGTTACCGTCACGGTCGCCGCCCATCCACGAGGCGAAGCGAATCGGTGCGGCCTCCAGCGGCAGATGCAGGCCAGTGGCGGCATGCAGGGCCTGGTCGGCTTTGCGCAAATAGTTGGGAATCGCCTGCCACAACGAATGCTCGATCACCGCAAAGCCCCACTTGGCTTCGTCTACAGGTGTCGGGCGGGTGCGGCGGATTTCTTCGGTGTGCCAGGCTTCGGCGATCAGGCGCTGCAAGGTGGTCTTGATCTGCTCGCGCTCGGCGCTGGTCAGGTCGCGATGATCCAGGGCCGCCAGTTGCGCGGCGATCGCGTCGTATTTCTGGATCAGTGTGCGTCGCGCCACTTCGGTGGGGTGCGCCGTCAATACCAGCTCGATGTCCACCCGCCCCAATTGCCGGGCCAGGGATTCGGCGTCATGCCCCRCAGCCAACAGGCGAGTGAGCAGCTCCGGCAACACCCGGGCCTCGAACGGCGCGGGTTGTGACTCTTCGCGGCGGTGAATCAGCTGATATTGCTCGGCGATATTGGCCAGGTTGAGGAACTGGTTGAACGCCCGCGCCACCGGCAGCAATTCGTCCTCGCTCAACTGGTTGAGGCTGGCGCTGAGTTCGGCATCCATCGAACCGCGACGGTCGGCCTTGGCGCCTTTGCGGATTTGCTCGATCTTGTCGATAAAGCCATCCCCGTACTGCTCGCGAATGGTGTTGCCCAATAGCTCACCCAACAGGTGAACGTCCTCGCGCAAGCGTGCATCAATATCGGTCATCAGCAGTTCTCCAGCGAAAATCCGGGCGGCTATGCTTTAGATGTTAGAGGCTTTGAAATAGAAGCCTTGTCATTAGAGAGTGCCGTTGTAAAGCGGTTCTTACAAGCAGACGGCAAGGGGCCGTCAAACTTCAAGCCTTGCAGCTAGTCTCAACACAAGCCGTACAACGGCTTACCACCGGCCACCGCCGGACACTCACCCGGCCTGCCATGAGCAGGTGCGTAATGAGGTCATTATGAAAATCCGCGAGCTCGCCAAGCACTKGGAAGAAAACGCCAAGGGTCGCCTGACCGACACTGGCTATACGATTCGTCTGGACGTGGAAGCCGCCGCACGGCTGGCGGCGATTATCGATATGTACCCCAAACGGCACCCTGAAGAACTGCTCGGAGAATTGATCGGCGCCGCCCTGGAAGAGCTCGAAGCGAGCTTTCCGTATGTGAAAGGGTCAACGGTGGTCGCCACCGATGAAGAAGGCGACCCGCTGTACGAAGACGTCGGTCCAACCCCGCGTTTTCTCGCCTTGTCCCGTCGTCACTTGCACGATTTGTCGACCGAAAACGACAAGCCAAAACACTGATTTGCGCGTCTTGCTCCCCTTCCAGAAATACGTATTTCCTGGCCCGTGCAGGGCCGGAAATCCCCCTGYGCACGACTAAAGTTCCCGATTTAGAGCCTTGTCCGTCAGCTCAAAGTTTTTTCGGGCGAAAGGCCATTTTCTCTGAACTTTTAAAAAACGCCTCGGGTCAACCCAGTAACCACGCCTGGGACGGCCGTTTCAAAATGCTCTGGAAATCGAAGGTTGCGGCTCCTTGCCCAGGATGGATTCAGATGTATTTCAGGAGTTATCCAACGGAGTTGAAAACCATGAAGACCAGCACTGCTTCATCCTCGTCCACCCACCTGCGCGGTCTCAAACTGGCGGCCCTGRCCATCGGCAGCAGTTTGGTTCTGGCCGGATGCGCCGGCAACCCGCCCACCGAGCAATACGCCGTGACTCAATCGACCGTGAACAGTGCCGTCAGCGCCGGAGGCACCGAATTCGCCGCGGTGGAAATGAAGTCCGCTCAGGACAAGCTCAAACAAGCCGAAATCGCCATGCACGACAAAAAGTATGACGAAGCCAAAATGCTCGCCGAACAGGCCGAGTGGGACGCCCGAGTGGCAGAACGCAAAGCCCAGGCGATGAAAGCCGAACAGGCTGTAAAGGACTCACAGAAAGGTGTTCAGGAACTGCGTCAGGAAAGTCAGCGCACCGTGCAGTGAGCGCGCATCCCGATTTTCAGGCCTGACACTTTTATCGATAGAAAGGACGAACCGTTATGCGCAAACAACTGATGATACCCGCCCTCCTGGCCGCAAGCATTGCACTGGCTGCCTGCGCCACACCGCCCAACACCAACCTGGAGCAAGCCCGTACCAACTACGCCGGCCTGCAAGCCAACCCGCAAGCCAGCAAAGTCGCGGCACTGGAAACCAAAGACGCCAGCGATTACCTGGACAAGGCCGACAAGGCTTATCAGGACAAGGAAGACCAGAACAAGGTCGACCAACTGGCTTACCTGACCAACCAGCGCGTTGAAGTGGCCAAGCAGACCATCGCCCTGCGCACCGCGGAAAATAACCTGAAAAACGCCGCGGCTCAGCGAGCCCAGGCGCGTCTGGATGCCCGCGACCAGCAGATCAAACAATTGCAGGCCAGCCTCAACGCCAAACAGACCGATCGCGGCACGCTGGTAACGTTCGGTGACGTGCTGTTCGCCACCAACAAGGCCGACCTGAAACCCAGCGGCTTGGTGAACATCAACAAACTGGCGCAGTTCCTTCAGGAAAACCCCGACCGTAAAGTGATTGTCGAAGGCTACACCGACAGCACCGGCGCGGCGTCGTACAACCAGTCGCTGTCCGAGCGCCGCGCGACCTCGGTGCAAGTGGCCCTGATCAAGATGGGTGTCGACCCGGCGCGCATCGTGGTCCAGGGTTATGGCAAGGAATACCCGGTGGCCGAAAACACCAGCGTCTCCGGCCGTGCGATGAACCGTCGGGTGGAAGTGACCATTTCCAACGACAACCAGCCGGTGATACCGCGTTCGGCTGTCAGCTCGAACTAAGTTTCACCTGCTGAAACACAAAAGCCCCGCCTGATCGGATCAGGCGGGGCTTCTTATTGATCGAACACTTGTCTTGGGGCCAAGCAACCCTGTGGCGAGGGGGCTTGCCCCCGTTCGGCTGCGAAGCAGTCGTGAAACCATCMCGCAAGGTGTACCTGACAAAACGCGAATGCAGGTTTTAGGGCCGCTTCGCGACCCAACGGGGGCAAGCCCCCTCGCCACAA